>JBBTVG010000036.1:4667-9546 GCA_038063375.1 Patescibacteria group bacterium | reverse complement strand
TTTTGAACCGAGTGAACCTGTTATATGGAAATATAACAAAAGGTGTTATCAATACTACTTCTTGGCTTCCTTGTGCATCGTCTGTGCCTTGCACCATTTGCAGTACTTTTTCAGGTCGATCTTGCGCGTAACCGTCTTTCGGTTTTTCCTGCTCCAGTAGTTGGTGCGTTTGCATTTCGAGCACGCCAGTTTTATAAGTTTATCTTGAGACATGATGTATTCTAAAATTTACTGCGTAAGTCAATTTCAATAGATTAATATAAATTACCTAAAAAAGCAAGAAGACCCCTCTCTTTAAAAGAGAGGGGTCTTTAAAGATTCCTAACCCTGGGAAAGTCCGCGCAGTGCGAGAAGCACGAGCGCTCCGACCAAAGCGGTATAGAATGACCACTTTAGACAGAGAAAGCTGTCTTCTACCCGCTCAGGATTATGGAGCTCAACCGGTCCCAAAGGGAAAGGGTACTTTTTGAAAGATCTCATGTTCATCTCCTTTTTAGCCGAGATAGCAAGGGGTATAAAACTATCCGCATCATATCACACTTTTTTGAATTAACAATGCGCCGGGTAGGGTTCGGTCACAAGTTACTAAGTGTTCTCGAAGCAAAGCTCTTGCGAGCACTAAGTACTCCCTTTCTTGCCGGGTAGGGTTTGGTTTTTGTTGGGTAGGATTTTCTCCTTACAGGAGCAGTACAGGTTTCCCATTTTCTCATCCCGCTATTCGCGGGACTCAAAAATATGGGGAACCTCTTCGAATCCTACACGCAAAGCACGCAGGTGCTTTGCTCCGGCGCACAGGAAAAACATAAAAGCCCCCTTACGGGAGCTTTTTGTTTTTCATCTGTGCGCCGGGTAGGATTTGAACCTACGTAGGGCTATGCCCGGCAGATTTACAGTCTGCTGCGATTGACCACTCCGCCACCGACGCAAACGCCACTTCCTTTTAAAAGAAGTGGCGTTATTGTAACTCAAAAATACGTTTTCTACAACTTACGCTGTCGCCTTTTCTTTTTTCACGTTTTCCAAACCTCGCATTTTTCTTTTCGTTGGAAGACTCTTCCCTTTTCTCGTTGCGGTAATAACGAGCTCGCCGTCCTTCTCATCCACCAATACGGCACCGCCGTTTGAAACACCGGAGGTAACCATAAGATTGGCAACTTGAGTAAGAATCTTGTCTTGGATCAAGCGCTTCAATGGCCGCGCGCCATATTGAGGGTTATATCCCTTTTTCGCCAAATGGGTGAGCACTTTATCGGCTACCTCCAACTCAATCTCTTTTTCAGCAAGCCGCTTGCGCACGATGTCAATCTGCACATCAACAATGTTTCGGATCGCTTCAGGAGAAAGAATATCAAACATAATGATCTCATCCAAACGATTGAGAAATTCCGGCCTGAAATGATCCTTGAGACTACTCATCACTTTCTCTTTAGCTTCAGTGTAGTCGTCTTTGGCGTCGCCGCTTCCGAATCCGATGGTTTGCATCTTATCAATATGTTCGGCGCCAATGTTTGAGGTCAAGATGATGATCGTATTCTTGAAGTTGATAACTCTTCCTTTGGCGTCAGTCAAACGCCCGTCATCAAGCACCTGCAACAAGACATTAAACACTTCGGGATGCGCTTTTTCAACTTCATCAAAAAGCACCACAGAGTACGGCCTATGCCGAACCATTTCCGTGAGCTGTCCCGCCTCTTCATGCCCCACATATCCCGGCGGTGAGCCGATCAGTTTGGAAACTGAATGCCGTTCCATGTATTCAGACATATCCACCCGGATGAGCGCCTTATCGTCATCAAACATGAATTTTGCCAACGTTTTGGTCAGCTCGGTTTTACCGACACCCGTCGGACCCAAAAAGATGAACGAGCCAATCGGTCTGTTCGGATCGGCGATGCCCACCCGAGAGCGCTTCACCGCATCGGATACTTTCTGTACAGCTAGGTCTTGCCCGATCACCCGTTTCTTGAGTTCTTCTTCCATTCGAGAAAGTTTTTCCACTTCCTCCTCAAGCATGCGAGACACCGGTACGCCCGTCCACCGAGCCACCACAGCGGCAATATCTTCCCCTGTTATTTCTTCTTTGAGTATCCTTCGTTTCTTCTGCAATCTCTTCAGACGAGCGAGCTTCCCCTTCAATCCTTTTTCCAGAGTAGGAATTTGTCCATATAAAATTTCCGCAGCCGTCCCCAAGTCGGCGCGAATTTCCGCTTTTTGCGCATCAAGACGCAAAGTTTCCATCTGCTTCTTGAATTGCTTGATCTCGTTTAAAAGCGTTTTCTCATTCTGCCACTTGAGCTCAAGCTCTTTCGTTTTTTCGCGAAGATTGGCAATTTCCTTATCAATGACGCGGATGCGGCTCCTCGCTTTGGCGCCCGCTCTATCAGTCGGGACCGCTTCTTTCTTTAACGCCTCCTTTTCCACTTCCAATCGCACAATGGCGCGGTGAGCATCTTCAAGAATGGGAGGCTTGTTTTCAAGTGAGATACGCAGTGCGGACGCCGCCTCGTCAATCAGGTCAACTGCTTTATCGGGTAAAAATCTGCTGGTGATGTAGCGACTGCTTAACGTTACCGCCGCGACAATAGCCTCATCGGTAATGCGCACGCCGTGATAGATTTCGTATTTTTCTTTCAGTCCGCGCAAAATAGCCGTTGCGTCTTCCAGTGACGGCTCATCAACATAGATTGGCTGAAAACGCCGAGCCAAAGCGGGATCCTTCTCAATATATCGCTGATATTCCTTGATCGTTGTCGCACCAATCGCACGCAACTCACCTCGCGCAAGCGCAGGCTTTAACATATTGGAAAGGTCCATTTGCCCTTCGGCCGCGCCGGCACCAACGATCGTGTGGATCTCGTCTATGAAAAGAATTATTTTCCCCTCGGCACGTTCAATCTCCTTCAAGATATTCTTCAAGCGTTCTTCAAATTCTCCGCGATATTTGGTGCCGGCAATGAGCGAACCCAAATCAAGAGAGACGATCTCTTTGTCTTTCAGAGATTCAGGCACATCACCTTTGCCCACACGCACCGCGAGTCCTTCCGCGATAGCGGTCTTTCCCACGCCCGGCTCGCCAATCAAGATAGGGTTATTTTTGGTGCGCCGCGAGAGGATCTCCATCACGCGTCGTATTTCATTGTCGCGCCCGATAACCGGGTCAAGCTTGTCTTCAGCCGCAAGCTTAGTGAGATTTCTCGTGTATTTCGCAAGCGCGCGAAATTTTTTTGGCGCGCTTGCTTCCGTGACATTTGAGTTGCGCAATTGTTCAAGCACTTTCAATACCGCGTCCTTGTCAACACGGAAACGCGCAATGATCTCTTTTGCTTCGCTTGATACGTTAAGTATCGCAATGAAAAGATGTTCGGTTGAGACAAATTCATCTTTGAGGCTTTGCGACACGCGCACCGAATCTTCAAGTATGCGCGCGAGCTCGGGCGTCAAGTATATCTGGTACGAGGGGGAGAGGATGTTTTGTGAATCGGCAGATTCAATTGCCTCCAACAGAGAGTCGGTAAGCAATATGGTATCCACCTCAAGCTTATCCAAGATAGAGATCACTATTGATTCTTCTTGCAAAAGGAGCGCGGTTAGAAGATGCACCGGACTCACGTGATTCTGTCCGCGCTCAATCGCCAATTCATGCGCGCGCCGAATTGCTTCTTTTGCTTTAGTTGTAAAATGATTCATTGGGGGCATGGTAGTTGTGTGTGTTGTTTTAAAAAATGTTCGGCGGCGCAAAATCCTAATTCCGCTAGCTATTTAATACCATTATTTTTATATAAAGTCAACCAGGAAAGTCGCTTCGGGTGATGCTTATTGTACGGTGCTCTCTTTTGGCTGTTGTGCAAGCGTAACGATGAGCGCTTTGATCATATCCGCAGGCAGAGCGAAAGAGACATCATCCCGCACCATATTCATTCCCACTACTTTCCCATCCGTATCAAAGAGCATACTCCCGGAATCAGCCGAGGTCAGCACAATATTGGTATTGATCGCGCTTAAGTATTTCAACTCTTCTGTTTCTCCTTTGGTTACATTATCACCGCGCTTAGGAATAATGTCTGTCTTCGTATCAAGGAATGAGACGACTCCGATCACTATGCGCGGGTTATCAATCCCTCCAAGCGCAACAACGACTTCCCCAAGTTTCACACTGTCGGAATTTGCCAACTTCACGGAGGAAACCTTTCTCTCTCCAAGTTCCGATGTGAGCAGTACGAGACCTTTCGCTTCGTCTCGTATCGCGACATGCACAGGAATAACCGTTCCATCCGAAAGAGTTACGACATAATTTTCCTTGTCGGACACTAACGCGCCGTCAGCAACGATGAGCCCGTCCCCTGAAATAATAAACCCTGACGTGACAAATGCTCCTTTCTTCAGCGCGCCATTCTCTTCCCCTTCTTTCTTCTCCTTGGTATCGGCGAGGGAGATGTAGACATGACTTTGCTTATTATTCTCAACGGCGGTTGCGATAAGATCTTCTTCTTTGACCACCACCGTCTTAATCGTGGTTGCCCCCTGTGTTTTATCAGGAACGACCCGTTCTATAGTTGTCTGCACCACCTTGCTGATCGTATGCGTAAGGCCGGGAGGCGCTTGGTCCATGAGTGTCACCGTTGTAATGCCCGTTGCGATAGACGTAATAAAACTGACGAAAAGAGTCAGCAATACGATTTGTGTTTTTGTGAGTTTTTCCAGTTCCATCCCGTTAGAGTTAGGAAACGCAACGCATTTCCGTTCAACCGTTAATCTATGAGTAATATCTACAATCCCATTTTCTCCCTAGAGTATCAGGCAATAAAAACTGCTGAAAACTCTAACGGGATTCCATTAATTCCTATGATACAGGAAAAGAAAAAGCGGGGCAAGAAAACCT
>JBBTVG010000036.1:0-4567 GCA_038063375.1 Patescibacteria group bacterium | reverse complement strand
CGAAAACCGCCCCCTGGGGAGCGGTTTCAACAATCCGAGTTGCCTTACTATTTCATCAGCCGCATTTGTGCTTCGTTCCAATCAATCACGTTCATGAAAGCGCCGACATATCCGGCGCGATCCAGTCCGTAATCAAGGACAAACGCATGTTCAAATACATCCATCACGAGCAATGGCTCTGTTCCCGTCAAATGCCCCATATCATGTTCATTGATCCAAACGTTAAATAATCTGCCGTCTTCTTTATCATACGCAAGTATGGCCCATCCTATGCCGCGCATCGTCCCCGTGCCCCTAAAATCTTTTTCCCAGTTTTCGTATGAACCGAATTTCTCGGTAATTTTTTTATACACACTGCTTTGCGTATCTATGGCACTGGCGTCCTTTTTCATATTTTCAAAATACAGCTCGTGGAGACGCATCCCGTTCCACTCCCAGCCGAACCGGCGTTTCAATTCCGCGTATGCGGGCGTTCCGATCTCAATCGTATCCGCCAGATCTCCGATCTTGTTTACGTTGGCAACGTATCCCTGATAGAGTTTGAAGTGATTTTTCAATAATTCATCGCTCAATCCTTTGGTGCCGAGCAGATGCTCATAATTTTTTGCTTCGTATTTCATGGTTATTTTTTATCTTATATCCTCCCCAATTAAGTCCTTTGTATAATTTTGCTAAAGATTTCTTTGAGCGCTTTGAGCGTATGATCAATATCTTGTCTTCCGGTTCCCCTGCCCATACTAAACCTCACCGCCGCTTCGGGATAGTGCCCCGGCCCGAGCGCTTGTACACAATATGATACGTCTTCGTGTCTCTCCCCACAAGCGCTCCGCGCGCCAACGGCTATCCCTTTCGCATCCAAACGCAATACGAGTTCTTCTTGGTCAGTGCCGGGAAATGACACGTTCACAATGTGCGGCACCTGCTCTTTCGTGTCACCGTTGATGACACATTCCGGAAAAAGAGCTTTCAACCGAGCAAGAAAATGAATACGCAGTTTGGTAAGGCGAAGACACTCTTTCTCTCGTAACTTTTCCGTGATGGAGAGAGCACGTGCAAACCCCACAATGCCCGCCACATTTTCGGTGCCGGGACGTAGCCCCTTCTCTTGTCCTCCACCGTACAGTAGCGGCGCAATCGGTGTTCCATTCTTTACATACAACATACCAACCCCCTTAGGTCCGTATATTTTCTGCGCGCTCGCGGAGAGCATATCCACACCTAAGGATTGCACGCTCTGCAAAGAACAATTAAGCGTTTGGCAAGCGTCCGTGTGCACCAACGGATAGATACTTCCTTGCTTCTCTCTGAAATGGCGCACGGTCTTAGCGATCTCGTGAATTGGTTCTATCGTTCCGATCTCGTTGTTCGCATGCATGATTGAAACAAGCTTTGTGTTTTTGCGAAGCGCCTCTTTTATTTCTTTGCACGAAATCGCACCGCCGCTATTAACCCCCACATAGGTTACCGAAAGGCCTTTCCGTTCAAGAGCTTGAAACACTCGGAGCACCGAAGGGTGTTCAATGACACTCGTGACCGCATGACACTCGCGCAAAGATATTCCGTTTCGCAGAAGTTCCTCAAAGACGCCTGAAATAGCGATATTATTCGCTTCCGTACCACTGCCGGTAAATATGATCTCCTCCGGGAGCGCCCCAGAGAAGCGCGCCGCCTCTATGCGCGCCGCTAGAACCGCTTGGCGCCCGATGACCCCTTCTTTGTGGAGAGAGCTGGGATTGCCAAAGTGTTTCATCGCGTATACATCCATCACTTTTTTCACATCCTTTTCAAGCGGTGTCGTCGCCGCGTGGTCGAGAAAAATTCTTTTCATGTGCCCATTCTAGAATGAAACACGTCCTTTTGCAAAAACGACGTTCGTAGCGTATAATTTATAGCCAATGGTGCTCATCGATGAACAAATTCTCATATATGCTCTCCTGGGGATACTCGTGCTGGTACTTGTATGGATTATTCGTTTGGAATTTAAATTCTCGCGCCTTTTGCGGGGCAAGAATGCAAAAAGCCTGGAAGATACAATCACGCAACTTGGACGGGAAGTAACCGGTTTGCATCTTTCGCAAAAGCAAATTGAAGAATATCTGGTTGTAGCGGAACAGAGGATCAAACGGAGCGTGCAGGGTATGAGTACTGTGCGATTCAATCCTTTTAAGGGCACCGGCGCGGGAAGCAACCAGAGTTTCGCCACCGCGCTCTTGAACGAGAATGGCGATGGTGTCGTACTCTCAAGTCTTTACTCGCGCGAACGCGTCAGCGTATACGCAAAACCGATTAAAAAATTCTCCTCGGAATACGAACTCTCCGGTGAAGAAAAACAAGCGATCAAGAACGCGCGAAATTTTAACGCGTAATCCTTAACCCCTCCACCCCAGCTAAAGATACTTCTTTGTCTGTCTTGAGTTTTCCCCGGTAAATTTTTTGCTCAGCAATAATAGCGAGAAACCTTGCTAATTGCCCGAATTTATTGTATTTTTACAACGTTATGCCGACTACGCAAACCAAACCACAGAGAGATACGCTCATAGAACGCCCGCCCATCGTTGTGGTCATGGGGCATATTGACCATGGCAAATCAACACTCCTTGATTACATAAGAAAAACGAATGTGGTTTCAGGCGAATCAGGAGGAATTACTCAACACTTGTCTGCGTATGAAGTGCATCACAAAGATAAGCGCATAACATTTTTGGACACGCCCGGGCACGAAGCATTTTCCGCCATGCGCTCACGCGGAGCTCGTGTTGCCGACATCGCGATTCTCATGGTCTCCGCGGAAGACAGTGTAAAAGCGCAAACGCTTGAAGCGCTTGAAGCGATCAAGGAAGCTAAGATCCCTTACATCGTTGCGATCAACAAGATTGATAAACCGAATGCAAATCCGGCCAAAGTAAAAAGTGAACTCGTAGAACATGGCATATACCTTGAGGGATTCGGCGGAGATGTTCCGTATGTGGAGATCTCGGCAAAACAAGGGACACGCATTCCTGAATTGCTTGACATGGTGCTTCTGGTGGCGGAGCTCGCGGAACTCAAGGGAGATCCGCAAGCACCCGCGCGCGGGGTTGTCATTGAATCGCATATTGATCCGAGAAAAGGAATCTCCGCCACGATTCTGGTCACTGATGGCACACTGCGAAAGGGTATGTGCGTGGTGAGCGGCGATGCCGTCTCCCCCGTGCGATACATGGAGAGTTTCTCCGGACAAGAAACCGACGCAGTAACATTTTCATCGCCGGTGCGCATCACGGGCTTTAACAAAGTTCCCGATACCGGACTGGCGGTTTTTGCGTATGAGACAAAGAAAGATGCGGAAACAAAAGCGAAAGAGCATGCGATCATAGGACAAACCAAAGACATCATCGGGCCGGAAAACGCGGAGCTGGTGATTCCCGTCGTTCTCAAGACCGACGTGTTAGGCACCCTGGAGGCTGTTTTAAAAGAACTTGGTAAAGTTTCGCACGATAAAGTGTCTCTTCAGATCATCCATAAAGGGGCCGGCGACATCACTGAAAATGACATCAAGGTCGCGTCCGGTTCTCCCGAATCCATCATTATCGGTTTCCGCGTTCGCGCAGACAGCAAAGCGACCGCTGCCGCGGAGAAACTTGGCATTACGATCAAAACATTTGCCATCATCTACAACATTACCGACTATATGGAAGAAGAAGTGCTGAAGCGCGCGCCCAAAGAAGAGGTTGAAGAGCAGGTCGGGGAAGCAAAGATCCTCAGGGTGTTCGGCAAGACAAAAGACAAGCAAGTGCTGGGTGGAAGGGTGACGGTCGGGTTTATTAAGGTCGGAGGGCGCGTAAAGATATTCAGACGCGAGACGGAGATCGGCAGTGGGAAAATATTGGAGTTACAACAACAAAAAATAAAAACGACCGAGGTGAAGGAAGGAAGCGAATGCGGCGCTATGATCGAATCAAAGGTGGAAATCGCCTCCGGAGATACTATTGCCTCATTCATCACGACGACAAAATAAGGCCTGGTATGAGCACAAACACATGGGAACGAAACAAGAAAAACTAGGTGGACTTTTAAAAGGACTCGCGGCGCAGTTCCTGCAAATAGAGTCTGCCGGAACTTCAATGATCACCGTGACTGACTGCCGGGTGTCGGACAATATGCGCCGCGCGCTCATCCTCATAACCGTACTGCCTGAAAAAGGAGAAGAGCCGGCACTGAACTTCGTTAAAAGAAAGAGATCGGATTTCAAAAATTATGTAAAATCAAAGACGCGGATGCAATTTATTCCATTCTTTGATTTTGCGATAGACAAAGGAGAGAAAAATAGGCAACACATTGATGAGTTGTTAAAAATGTAGGTCTGTAAAAATTCCCGCCCCTCAAACAGAAATTATGGTAAAGTATAGTTCAACGGCGTGGTGGCGAAGTGGCGTGAGCGCACGCGAAGTGAAGACAGTCTGAGGTCTCGGACCGAAGCGTTGGGAAGCAACGATGTGGTATTGTAATAGTACCTTTATAATTTGTAGATAAGGCGTGGTGGCGAAGTGGCGTGAGCGCACGCGAAGTGAAGACAGTCTGAGGTCTC
>JBBTVG010000035.1:4110-5787 GCA_038063375.1 Patescibacteria group bacterium | reverse complement strand
GTGTTTGTCATTTTTTAAGTATACCAACAAAAAATGTAATACCCTTTATCTTCCGCCCCGGGACAAAAGTGTCTTTAAAGTCTTCAAGGCAATTTTGAGATCAAGGAGAACTGACCGATTTTTAATATAGTAGAGATCGTATGAAAGCTTGCGTTTCGTTTCCTCCACATCCGGCCCGTGGTGCGGATGCTCCTCGTGATACATCTGAGCCCATCCTGAAAGCCCCGGCTTGATAAGATGACGCACGTTGTAATAGGGAATCTCTTTCTCGTACAATTTCACGAGCTCCGGCGTTTCGGGACGCGGACCAACCAGTGAAGCATCGCCCTTGAGCACATTCCATAGTTGCGGCAACTCATCAACGCGTGTTTTCCGGAGAAAACTGCCAACCCGAGTGATCTGAGGCGCCTCTTCAATACCCCCTCCTTGGCTTCCCACGGCCATACTTCTGAATTTTATGAGCTTGATCTCTTTGTTATTACGCCCCACACGCCGCGCGATGAAAAAAAGCGAGCCGCCATCGTCAAGTTTGATTGCCGTGTACACGAAAGGGTACAGGATAAGCGAGACTGCTCCGAGCAAAAGAGCTATGACGATGTCCATGAGCCGTTTGAGGAAATCATACGCAATATGGGAAGACGACGAGATATTCTCAAGAAACCAATTGTATCCCACAAGACTCAGCGGCACCCTGTCAAAGATATCTTCGTAAACCTTATATTTATCAATAAACTTTATCTTTGAAAAAATAAGATTATACAGGCGCGGCAAGATAGGTTCCACCTTTTCGTTCTTGAGGTCAATCACTATCGTGGATATATTCTCACTGTAAATAGTGTTGAGAATCTCATCTTCAAAATCAACACCCTCAAGTTGGTTGAGGTCAATGGAAGAAACAAACGTGAGGTTATACCGGGGATTGTTATTTACTTCATCACGCAGTTCCCTCATCTCTTCCCCGCTGCCGATAAGTATCGCCTTCTGCCTCTTCCGGAATCCCAAAACAGGCACGCCAAGGATCCTCCATCCGAGAATAAACGCGAATGAGATAAGGAGGTAGAGAAATAAATTTGTTTTCGGCGTAATACCGAAGTAAGGAATGAAATAAAAGAATAGCACGGCGATAACGCTGTTGATGATCTGGGTATTGAGTATGATCGCGGGCAAGCGGCTCTTTAAAATGAGCGTGTGTTTTTCGTAGAGGCCGGCAATAAAAAAAATGAGCACCCAAACGAGAAACAAGAGAGAAAAAGGCGTCAGGTGGTTCTCTAAGAGTTCCTTGGTCGGCAATGCGCCGTAGCGGATCGCTAATGTAAGCCACAAGGCTAAGTACAGAAGGATTACGTCGCCCGCAAAGAGTATGAAAGACTCCTTCTTGTTGAGACTTAATATGTTCATTGTATTGCTTGTATTGTATAGAGGGCGCTTCACAAAGACAAGGCGAAAACGGCAGGAAGCATGTCTTCGGGAAATACCTCTGTCGTACCCTTTGGCTCTATCGCATTACCATACTGTAGTTCATGTTTGTCAATATCGCCCCGATATTTCAACCTTGTTATAGTTACATAAAGACTCCCTTTCTTCCATCGTACCCCAATATTTTCAATAGAGAACATGAAACAAACGCACAAGCAAAAGAAGAAGATTCTTTATGTCATCACCAAAAGCAATTGGGGC
>JBBTVG010000035.1:0-4010 GCA_038063375.1 Patescibacteria group bacterium | reverse complement strand
CTATGTGTATGACCTGGCCACCAATCTATCCAAAGACCACTATGAGCCGATTGTCGTGACAGGTGGTAGCGGCATACTCAAAACAAAACTGGAAGAGCGTCGTGTTCGCGTGCTATCCATTCCGTACCTTGAGCGGGACGTTAACATTTTTTATGACCTGGCCGTTTTTGTAAGTCTTATACGACTGTTTCTGAAAGAGAAGCCCGACATCGTGCATCTCAATAGTTCCAAAATAGGAGGTCTTGGCGCGCTTGCGGCGCGCATCACACAAGTAAAAAAGATTATTTTTACCGCGCATGGATGGGCCTTCAACGAGCCGCGCAATTACCTTTCAAAAAAACTCATTACTTTTTTATCGTGGGTCACCATTTTCTTGTCCCATCACACGATCACCGTATCAGAACAAGATAAATTGTGCGTCCACAACATGCCGGCTATTTCCGGTAAAGTTTCTTGCATACATAACGGCATACAAGAGAAAGAACTGGTATCTAAAAAAGAGGCGCGCGCGGCGCTCTTTAAGGGACACCCCTCGCTCATGCCGTCAAAAGAAGCTGTGTGGATAGGAACCATTGGAGAACTTACGCGAAATAAAGGGCTCTCGTATGCGATAGAAGCCTGTGACACGCTCAAGAAAAAGCTCTCCTCTCCCTTTGTGTATGTCATCATCGGTGACGGAGAAGACAAATACAAACTTGCTAACGCAATAAGGAAACACAACCTGAGCCATGAGGTTTCCTTGGTCGGATTTAAAAAAGACGCTTCTTCCCTTCTTCGCGCATTTGATATATTTTTGTTGCCATCCGTTAAGGAGGGTCTTCCGTATGTGGTGCTTGAAGCCGGTTTTGCGGGTATACCTACCATCGCAAGTGCTGTTGGCGGCATTCCCGAGATCATAAGCGACGGCAAGAGCGGGATCCTCGTTCCCCCAAAAGATCATCAACGTATTGCACAAGCTATTGAGTACATGATGGCTCATAAAGAAAAGGCGGAGGAATTAGGCATGCACCTCCATCAACGTGTACACGCAAAATTCTCACTCCAATCCATGCTGACGAACACCTTGAAAATATATTCGCAGAAAATATAAGAGTGGTTCTCCCAGAGGAATGGGTTCTAGATACCCAGAAATTCCTTCCCCATATTATCTCGGTGGGTAGCGCGCGAATAGGAACGCATGCCCATTAAAATACCTAGCCCCACGAATTCGGTAAGGAGATGCGAACCGCCATAACTCATAAACGGTATCGGAAGACCGGTGACCGGCAATAAACCGATATTCATGCCTATATGTATCGCGCCCTGGCTCATAAAAAATGTGGCGAGTCCGATACCATAGAGCATCTCAAAATTTGTTGCGCCGCGCAAAGCGTTCGCGAGGATGCGCCAGAGCATGATGCCAAAAAGAATAAAAACAATAAGCACTCCGATAAATCCCCACTCTTCCGCAAACGCCGCAAAGATAAAGTCCGTCTGATATTCGGGTAAGAATTCAAGACGTGATTGGGTGCCATATCCGATTCCTTTTCCCAGAAGCTCGCCGGAACCAACGGCAATGGTTGACTGATAGGCGTTATAACCCGCCCCTTGGATATCAGTGAGGGGGTTTAAGAAAGTAATGATTCTTTGTTTCTGGTGGGGCTCAAACCCATACGACCAGAGGAGAGAGAAAACAACCATACTCGAGAGCAAAACGGTAAGCAAGTGTTTTTTAGAGATGCCGGATGCCATGATCATACCAAGCCATATGGAAGCAATAATGATCGCCGAACCGAAATCAGGCTGTAAGAACACCAGCACAAACGGCACAAACGCATAAAAACCGGAGACAAGGATATGGCGCACATTGGCAATCTCAACATGTCGCCGTGAAAAATATTTCGCAAGGATCAAAATAACGATAAGCTTGATGGGGTCGGATGGCTGGAGTGTAAAACCGCCAATAGACAGCCAGCTTTGCGCGCCCTTAATTGAACTCACAAACACGAGCATAAACACAAGCACGGCCATCGCAAAGAGGAAAAGCGTCATGAGCACGTCGGTTCGCTTCAGGAAACGGAAATCCATGAAACTCAATCCTAAAAATGCCGCTATGGAAATGCCTGCCCACATGATCTGTTTTGAGAAAAAATAATTCTCCCCGACGAATGAATTCATGGTTACCAAACCCACCCCCACAAGCGGAAGTACGGAAAAAAACAGTATCCAATCTATGTTGATTTTCTTGATAAAAGACACCATGAAAAGAGGGCTTACACCGGCGGGAGGACGCCACCGGTTTTCTATATTCTCCTTTTACAATTCAAAAAAGTTCACGCGCGGAATAATACTGATCCGCACAGGATTAACCGCGAAAGGCTCCTGCCAAGTGAACGAAACCTGCTGTGTTCCGTTCTTGTCAATCCCGTCAACGTGAGTAGCGGAGACCGCAATCGCGTTGTCTTCAATATCGTATAAAATAGCAACCACTTCAATGTTTGAGACAGGCAAGGGCTTATCGTTTACCAGAAGCGCTTTCAAGCGCGGCTTGGTGCTTATGTCTGTGATCTGTTGATTTCTGATGGAAATATGCGTTGTTTCATCAGAAGGTATTTCAATTCGTTTCCACTCGGGGTCGGGTTTAAACTCAAAAAACACGCGCTTAGGAATGCGCTGTCCCGTGCGAATACCGCTTTCAAAAACGGCAAATTGTTCATTGGGTCCCACATACGTTTTGCCCAGTTTTTCTTCTATCAAAATGTTTTTCTCGTCATAGAGTTTGAATTTATAGATAATGCTCTCTATTCCGGCCTTAGCATTCACATTTTCCACATAGGCAACGACATCATACACGCCGTCTGTGACCTTAAAACCCCTGCTCCAATGAACGATGAGCTCACTCGTTTGAGATGAACACAGTTTGTCGCATGGTCCGCCGCAATCTACGCCCACCTCTTCGCCATTTTGTTTGTTATCCACGCACGTGGGCGCCTTATCAAGAGCAATATACGTCGGAATAGCAACAACGGCCGACACAATGATCAGTACCGATAAAAAGTAGAGAAATTTTCGCTTTGATGCCCACGACATAAATACTTTTCTTTCTTGTTTGGGATATTTACTTCACTTCTTCTCATCATACCAAAAAACACCCGCGCTGTAACGGGTGTTTTTGTGGGTTTGCATATTCTGTTCAATACTTTGTTCTGGCGGCTGCCTACTCTCCCCTTGCGAGTACCATCGGCACTACGATGCTTAACTTCTGTGTGCGGAATGAGAACAGGTGTGACCACCGCGCTAAGCCACCAGAACAAAAAATTGAACGGTTGCAAAACTGTTTTTTAGTTCAAAAAGAACAGGGCGAAACACGCAAAGATGCTGTGTTTTGTTAAAAATCTATTTTTCAAAAACGATCAAAATTGGTCGGGGTGGGAGGATTTGAAACTTACAGTTTCAGTACACCTTTTGTCCCGCCTAAAACGGGATCAAAAGGTCTTCAAATCCGCGCAACGCTTTTTCTCCGAAAAAGCTGCGCCCACCCCTTCTTCATTCACTAATGATTAGAATTGGTCGGGGTGGGAGGATTTGAAACTTACAGTTTCAGTACACCTTTTGTCCCGCCTAAAACGGGATCAAAAGGTCTTCAAATCCGCGCAACGCTTTTTCTCCGAAAAAGCTGCGCCCACCCCTTCTTCATTCACTAATGATTAGAATTGGTCGGGGTGGGAGGATTTGAACCTCCAACCTTTCCGCGCCAAAAAAAGCGGGAATGCTCTGAGATTTGAGCTACACCCCGATAAATTTAAAAATATGTAAGTAACGTTAAAGTACTGTTTCATACAGACACAAAAACGTTGCGGCCTCGAAATTTCCTACTAGGAGGTACGATCGACGGACATTAGTACTCCTCGGCTTAACACATTACTGTGCTTCCACCTAGAGCCTATCAACCTAGTCATCTCCTAGGGGTCTAAAATGATTCCTAATCTTGAAGTTGGCTTCCCTCTTAGATGCTTTCAGAGGTTATCCAT
>JBBTVG010000034.1:5354-7265 GCA_038063375.1 Patescibacteria group bacterium | reverse complement strand
GTGTATGGTATCTTATGTTTTATGAATATCAACGTGGAAGTCGTAAAAAACAATAACGAAAATATGACAAACCTCATACGGAGGTTCACAAAGCGCGTGCAAGGATCAGGGGTGCTCAAACGCGTACGCTCAATTCGTTACTCGGAAAGATCTCTTTCAAAATTCACAAAAAAGAAAAAGGCGCTCAAAAGGATCGCCAGAACTACCGAGGTCAATCGACTGAAAAAACTCGGCAGAATGTAATGTCGAACAACGCAATGGTCCAAAACTTTGCAATAGAGAACACCACTAAAGGCAAGCTTCCGAGCTTGCCTTTTCTGCGCATAAAAGAACGCGTTCTGGGAAAACACTACGAATTAAGCGTCGTTTTTATCGGCGACAAAAGATCGCGCGACCTCAATAAACGCTATCGCGGGAAAGACCGACCGACCAATATATTGAGTTTCCCTCTTTCGGCAAGCGAAGGCGAGATATTTATCAACCTACGCCAAGCTAAAAAAGATGCGCCTCGCTTTAAAAAACGTTATAATACATTCGTCGGATTCTTGTTTATCCATGGTCTTTTGCATCTGAGAGGCCTGGAACACGGCGTCTCCATGGAACGGGAGGAAGAGAAGTTCATGCGCGCCTTCAGGATTTGATCCGACCCCCTATACGTATTTTATCTAAAAAACTCAACGATTTTTATCTTTTCTCATGGCACGAAGAAACATATCAACAGGCATAGATATCGGAAGCGGAAATATTCGTGTTGTGGTCGCGGAATACACGGAAGAAAGCACGATGCCTACTATCATCGGGAGCGGCATAGCGGAATCAAAGGGCTTGCGCCATGGGTATATCGTAAACATGGAAGAAGCGACCGAGAGTATTCGGGAAGCGGTGGCGCAAGCCGAGAAATCCGCCGGAATGAAAATTAAAAAGGCGTTTATCGCTATCGGCGGATTGAGCCTTGAATCATCAGTCGGCACCGGTTCTATTTTTGTATCACGCGCCGACAACGAAGTTGCTGAAATAGACGTAAAAAAGGCGCTCGAAGCCTCGGAGGCGAGCATCGCTCAATCGGCAAACAAACAGATCATTCATACCATACCGATCAGTTTTAAGCTGGACGGAGAAGAAGTGATGGGTAAGCCTGCCGGCCTGAAAGGTTCGCGGCTTGAGGTGAAAACATTGTTCATCACCTGCCTGCACCAGCATTTGGATGATTTTATACATGCCGTGGAAGACATTGGGGTGCGGGTAGAAGATATCATGGCCTCCCCTATCGCGGCGGGTTTTGTCACACTCACTAAGCGGCAAAAAACGGCGGGTTGCGTGCTTGCCAATATCGGCGCTGAAACGCTTTCTTTGGCAGTTTTTGAGAATAATATCCCCATCTCTCTTAAAGTATTCCCTATCGGCGGATCAGAGATTACTAACGACATCGCGCTCGGCTTAAAGATTCCGCTAGAAGAAGCTGAGGAAACCAAACGCGGTTCCGGCATGAAGATATATTCAAAAAAGAAACTGGATGACATCATTGAGGCGCGCCTTTCTGATATTTTTGAAATTATTGATTCGCACCTAAAAAAGATCGGCAAGAATGGTCTCTTGCCCGCGGGCATCATCATCACGGGAGGAACTTCGGCGATTCCTTTGATCGAAGACCTCGCGAAGGTATCCTTGCGACTCCCCTCTCAAATCGCCCAACCTGATTTTGCGAAAAGCACCAATCATCAGATCGTTGACTCAAATTGGTCGGTGGCTTATGGTCTCTGCATCATGGGAATAGACAACGAAGGAGAGGAGGGCGCAGGGATCAAACTAGTACGACGCACAAAGGGAAATCTAGTGTCATGGGTAAAACAATTCCTCCCGTAACAATTCTTACACACATAGACAGATCCATAATCCTCTTTTAAACTGCGA
>JBBTVG010000034.1:0-5254 GCA_038063375.1 Patescibacteria group bacterium | reverse complement strand
TGCGATACCATTCATATACATACAAGATAACAAACTGACTGAGAGGTCAAGGGTTTCTTTTTTTCTCTCCTTTCTGGTATTATGGAGAACATTGAAGAATAGACGAGTGATAGGTTCTCCGTCTCCAGTCTCTCTTCCCGCACGGCAAATGATCCTCTCCACAACAAGATAATTCACCAAGTAAATTATGCCAAAAATAAACCCGGAAATTGAAACATTCGCGCGCATTAAAGTCATAGGCATTGGCGGTTCAGGAAAAAATGCCATCAACCACATGATCAAATCTGGGGTAAAAGGCGTTGATTTCGTCGCGATGAACACCGACTCGCAAGATCTCCATCATTCTCTCGCAAAGAAAAAAATACACATCGGCAAGAACCTCACTCGAGGTTTGGGTTCAGGTATGAACCCCGATATCGGCAAGCGAGCCGCTGAAGAAACAAAAGAAGAAATTCAGAGCGCCGTGCAGGGTGCTGATATGATCTTCATCGCTGGCGGTATGGGCGGAGGCACCGGCACGGGAGCCGCACCGGTCGTGGCGCGCGTCGCGAAAGAATCAGGCGCGCTGACCGTCGGCATTGTGACGAAGCCATTCTCTTTTGAAGGAGTCCAGCGTATGCGGATTGCCAATGACGGGATCCAGGAACTTCGGGATGAAGTTGACGCGCTTATTATCATACCCAACGACAGGCTCTTGGCGACCGTTGACAAGAACACAAGCGCCAAAGACGCATTCGCCATATGTGATGACGTACTGCGCCAAGCAGTGGAAGGCATTTCAGACCTCATCACCACGCCGGGCATCATCAACGTTGACTTTGCGGACATCAGAGCAGTGATGGAAAATACCGGCTCGGCACTTATGGGTATCGGCTCCGCGACGGGAGAAAAACGCGCTGAGAACGCAGCCATGGCGGCTATCAATTCTCCCCTCCTTGAAGTATCCATTCACGGCGCGCGAGGAGTACTCTTTGCCATTGCCGGCAACGATGACCTCACGATGCATGAGATCCAAGACGCGGCGCGTGTCATCACTGAATCCATTGACAGTGAGGCAAGGGTGATCTTCGGAACGATCAAGGATGAGAAACTCAAGAAAGGAGAGATCAAGGTCACGGTTATTGCTTCAGGTTTTCCCGAAAGCGCTGCTGAAAAAACACTTTTTCAATCAAAAGGAAAAGAGGTGAAGAAAGATAAAGGAGTGCTCACCATTAATACTGAACCCCAACAACAGATCCAGAAGCCGTCGGTGTCAAACGTAAAGCCCGAGAGCGACGATGACGACTGGTCTTCCGTACCCGCTTTTCTCCGCAGGTCAAAACTCAAGTAATTAACCGACAAAAAACACCCCGATGATATCGGGGTGTTTTTTGTTTAACCATTTAAAATATTCTTAGTTTCAATTTTATACAATTCCACGTTGGGCTGATCAAAAGGATTCACATTAAAAAGCTGGCCTAGATACATCATCTCCATCATCTTAAACTGCATAAACGCGCCAAGCGAAGCAGGTGTGATATCAGGGAGTAATGCCTCCATGAACGGCAATCCTTTCTTCTCATACGCAATCTTGACTCCCTTAAGGATTGCATCTGCCACGTCGGCGGGCTTTTTTCCGGAAATGCCCCCCAGAACACCCGCAAATACCTCTGGGGTGACCACAGTGCCCCGCTTGCTAAACTCCGCGAAAATGAACGTGGTTATCTTATCCTCCGGTCCGCCCAAATACAATTGCCCCACGGAATGGAGGTCGGTTGAACCAATGGAAACGGTGGGGGTAATGCCTACACGCACCACGTTCCCGTCCCTGTCATGTTCTTTCCCGATACTCTCGCCCAAAAGTTGCCGATACCATTTGCCGAGAGATTCAAGCTCGGAATGAAAGATAAAATTATCATTGATCGTTTTGCCTGAATGGTAGTTCGTGAAAAGCACCGCCGCCGAAACCATCGCCGGGTTCTCCCGTATGTCTAGAGATAAACATTTCTCTCTCATCTTTCGCGCGCCGTCCAAAAGTGCAGTCACGTTAATCCCCACTTTCGCGAGTGGGAAAAGTCCGACCGCAGACAAGACCGAATATCTTCCGCCCACTTTTTCGGGAATAGAAAGACGTGTAATGTCTTCCGCTTCGGCAATTTTCCACAGAAGAGACCCGAAGTCGGTTGTTACCACCAACCGATCCAAGATACCCGGAAACTTTTTTCGTAGCATGCCGAGTACGAGCTCCGCGTTCACGATCGTCTCGGTGGTGTCACCTGATTTACTGATGACATTAATGACGATCTCTTCCTCGCTTGTTATTTCTTTATCAAAAAAACTTTCCAGATGCAGAAGTATGCCCGGGTCGGTGGTATCAAGAAAGATCATCTTCGGCATACGTGAAGGTTCCAAGATATCAAAACGGCCATACAGCGCGTCGTATACCGCCTTGGTGCCCAAATTTGAACCGCCAATGCCAATGACGAGAATATATTTAAGAGACGTAGTGTTCTTGTCCCGCAGTGCGGCACCGACGCTCTCCATAAGCTCCTTATCCCCGGGAAGGTTGATGGATGATTCTTCGTCCTCATATCCGTGCTGCAGAACCTCTTTCAAATGCTCCGCATAAGGGGAAAGCTGTTCACCTATCGTTGTAATCTCTTCCTCCGAAACGTGACTTTTGTTATAGATAAGTTTCATAGTGTAAGCGGTTTTCTTTCCTCTTATTCTAGCAAATATACCCCCTAAAAGAAATTACCCTTTGACTTTTAGCCAAAGGGTAAATATATGCTACAAACCTGCCGCATTCTTCATAACTTCTTGTACGTTCTCTCGAAGAATACCTCTCTCTTCAAGAACATCATGGTGCAAGATCCAAAAGGCTAGGGCTCCCTGCCGCACAACCATCGGAACGCCATCAAGAGTAGTGAAACCGGCATTCTCTGCCGAAAGAAGGAGGGGTGTTTTATCTTTTCGCAAGATAATATCACTGACAATGGTGTCTCCCTTCATGGACTGCAGTACGGCGTTCGCCTGTCGTCTGTTATTCTCAATGTTCACTTCGGTTGCCGGCAAAACGGCTTGCGCAAGCGGAGAATAAGACTCAAGTGTACCGACTGCTCCTTTAGTGGAAACATTAATAACGACATCGGCGATTGGAACCATTTCAGAAATCAGGCCTTCATTGCCAAAGGTTGCAAGGTTAACATGAAAATACTCATTTACATGATTTGCCAATTCCTTTGCCTTATCGATAGTTCTATTGAGGATCATCACTCGAGCACCTCGCCCCACAAGAGCAAAAGCTATAGAGCGTCCTGTACCACCGGCACCAAGCATGACGATGAGACTGCTTCTGATCCTTCTTCCTTTTTCCTTCAGCACCTTTTCAAGAGAAAGTGCATATCCTTCCCCATCTGTGTTATACCCCCGGAGATTCCCTTCTGTCGTCTTCATTATGAAGTTTACTGACCCTATTGCGCGCGCCACAGGATCCATTTCATCAAGAAACGGAACGATTTCATCCTTAAAACCGACACCTGCTCCGCCGCCTAAATAGAGAGGATCGCTCCGCAATGCATCGCAGATTGTCTTTGCGTCAACAGGGTCACCGACAAGCATGACCGCTTGCATGGGAATCCCGTACTCCCGGTATGCCGCATTCCACATGGTAGGGGTTTTTCCGGGGTAATCGTGTGCAATAAGTGTCGCTATGTAAGGACTATCGGCAAAGTTCTCGGGGTTGTCCTCGGGCTCTTTTGCTATGGATAAAACACCGTTTTTAAGAAGTTGTTTCAACATGAACGTGCCTCTTGAGTAAGGAACTTCTGGCAAGAGTATGCCATTTATTATCATTCTTGTACATAGGAGAATTTTATGACAGTAACCACAGACTCATCAGTCAATTGATGAGGCGCGAGATTATAGATGAGGCCTAAATGGTACTTGAGGCTTACCACATCCAATACGTCCGGACTTGACCCAATGAAGTCTTCTTTTTTTAGATCGCCTATTGGCTTCGCTTCTATGCTTTCAACCTTGATCTTCCCAAAAGATTCATCTAAGAACTGTGGTGGAAGCTTCCCCCAATCAGCGCCTACCTTCTCTATGACGCCAATGTTGACAATCTGCCCCTCGCAATAGCCCCGAAAATCGCCACAGAGTCTTTTCTCTGGCCTAAAAATGACCGTAATCTTACGATCCTTTAATAGATCGGAATATATCTTCCGAAACGCAACCCAATTAGAATTCAGATTAAGTTTTTCTTCAGTTGTTTGTACGGATGAAGACATGCGTCTGGTATTATTTCCCGTGCGAACAACCGCCGAGACTTTTGTGTTCCTTGTAATACTCATAGGCGGAGGTCGCCGCCACGGCGCCCATGGCCGAAGAGGTGATGTCCTGTTTGAAGTGACCAAAATGATTAACGATATCCCCCGCCGCCATGACGCCGGGAACGTTCGTCTGCATCATATTATTGACTTCAAGATACCCCGCTTTATCGGTCGTGAGCGCAAGTGGCGCGGCGATTGCCGTATTCGGCATTGCTCCGGCTTCAATAAAAAGGCCGTCAATATCAAGTTCGGTTCCTCCGTTGTACTCTTTTGAAAGAATGATCTTATCAAACTTGCCATCCTTCGTCGCGATTTCCTGTACCGATGTTTGATACAATATCTCCACTTTATCTCCAAGTTGCTTCATGCGCTCCACATTGATCGGCTCCGCTCTCATAGTATCGCCGCGCACCAAAAGATATATTTTTTCCGCGTACTGTGCCGCCAAGTTGATCCCTTTCACCGAGGCGTCGCCGCCGCCAACCACAGCGATTGTTTTCCCGGTGTAAAGCGGACCATCGCAGGTAATACAGAAGTGGACTCCGTTGCCGGTGAACTCTTTCTCATTAGGAAGACCGAGACGGCGCCTTTCAGCACCCAAAGCAAGAACAACATTGGTCGCATGATATGTTTTCCCTTTGACGATCACGTCAAAACAATTATCTTTTTTTTCTATTCTTTCCACCGTCCCGTCCATTATTTCAGCACCGACATGTTTCGCGTGCTCTTTCATGTTCTTCATCAGATCGTACCCGTCAATGCTGATGATACCGGGCCAGTTTTCTATCACTCCGGCGCGCGCCGTTTCACCGCCAAACTCCTTCCCAATGATCAATGTCTTCAAATTGTAGCGCCCCGCGTATACCCCCGCTGAAAGCCCTGCGGCTCCGGTGCCAATGATAATAACGTCGTAATGTTCCATAGATAGATATGATTATATA
>JBBTVG010000033.1:2528-4157 GCA_038063375.1 Patescibacteria group bacterium | reverse complement strand
ATTATCTTCCTCTTTTCATTTACTACTCCAGTATACTGGAGTAGTAAAAGGGTTCTTCGTAACGGTAAACAAAAAAGCCGCTTGGTATCAAGCGGCTTTGGAAGTGTGGTGCTTTTGCAGTATGTACTGTTTTGTGAATTCTTTTGCTTTCCCGCACTCTTTCTCTTTGTGGTAACGGACTTCCTCTCTCGCCTCATCAACACTGATCTGCTGTTTTCTCAATAATTCAATGAGCCGGAGGCAATGTTTATGCCTGCCGGAGAGGAACAAGAGAAAACAATAGAGAAGTTCATCGCGCGACCCATCAAGAAACAATGCCTCAAGCGCTTCCTCAACGCTGAGAAGTTGTTTCTTTACTTTTTCAAGCACGTCCATCAAGGCTTTATTCTTCCACTGATATATTTCGGAAAGAAAGAGAGAGACATCCTCTCTGCCCGCTTGTCTTTGGATAACAGGTCCACACATAGCTACTACCTCCTTTGGTTGACTCCCTTTATACTACCCTCCGTAAAAGAGCGCGTCAACCGAGCACTACTTTTAATAACTCCTTCATTGGATATCTGCGGAAACAATGATTCCATTATGCGCCAAAAGCCTCATTTGTTTCAATAGTAAAAGTGGTGCTCGGTCAACGCGTACTCGGCACCCACAAGAATCTTGCGGAAGTCTGACTTCCATACTTCGGTTTACATGCGCATCCTGTTATTGTGGTGCCGTCGTATCACGGCATACTTATACATATCGTTTGCAAACCACAGAGCGAGGCAAATAATTCCCGCAAAAAGGATCTGCGTCATTAATTCCGTGCGCGAAAACGCCGTGAGCGCAAAAGAATAATTTGCGGAGACGTCAGTGATCGCCGGCGAATTGGTAAAAACCTGCGGGAGCGACACATAGTAAGCCGACTGCCATAGAAAGGTAGTGAGTATGTAAAACTTCAGCATCGTGGGGGTCGTCATGCGGCGAAGCGCCCAGATCGCATAGACTCTGCGCATGATGCTTTTTTTAAATTGCGTATCGTTCATATTAAAATCTTATCAGACAAGGGAGAGTTCAATTTTTTTAAATTCATTTTTCGCGCGGTGGATCCTTGTCTTTATGGCACCGACGGAAGTATGTTCAATTTCCGCGATCTCTTTGTGCGACTTGTCTTCCAAAAAATGGAGTTGGAGCAGTCGCCCGAGCGAAGAAGGCATCCGTGAGATCACCGAAGCGATGTAGTCAGAGAGCTCTCTTTTGCGATGAGAAGTCTCGCTTGATGCATCGGGCAATATTTCATATACCTCCATCTCAAGATGAACTTCCGCGACTCCCCTCTTTCGCATACTCTGGTACGAGGTGAATGCCGTGTTGTGCAATATCTTGTACGCCCACGATTTGAATGACGCGCCGGGCACGCTCTTGAAACGCGCGGCATTCACGTATATTTTGGTAAATGTTTCCTGCACGATGTCTTGCGCTTCTTCTCTTCCGCCGACAATGCGTTCCGCTCTCCTCAAAAACGCCTGTTGATATCGATCAACAAGCACCGCAAAAAATGTCGGGGAATCTATTGAGAGCGCGAGTATCTCCTCGTCGCTTCTTATTGAAACAGAGTCCATAGTATGTGAAAGTTGCCGTGACATGGTT
>JBBTVG010000033.1:0-2428 GCA_038063375.1 Patescibacteria group bacterium | reverse complement strand
TATTATATTATACAATGGTATGCGGTTTATAGGGAGCAACCTTCTCTGCTCCCCAAAATCCGCCTACTTTATTGATAATATCGCTTCGACCTGACCCACCCCGGGATTGTTGTTTATCTTGACCTACGCTGTCTTCTTGATGAACTGCAGGTGAGTCTCCTTCGGGGTTCGCTTATTACAACAGAGGCGGTGACAAAAAAGTTACCTCTTTTTACCCGTATTGTCCCGGTGTTGATAGAAAACGAATTTTAAGATAGAATGAGCAACATTATGTTGGAATATAACGAAATTACCCTAAGAAAATACATCGTGTTGGACGGGGAGCCCTACGAGGTCATCGGATCGCACGTGTTCAGAAAACAGATGCGTAAGCCGGTCAATCAGACCAAACTCCGAAGCCTCATCTCCGGAAAAGTGACGGAACGTTCATTCGGGCAGGCGGAAAAAGCGGACGAAGCCGACATCAATACGCGAATGATCAAATATCTCTATCACAACCGAGGCGAGTTTTGGTTTTGTGAAGAACATGACCCGAAAGTGCGATTCACTCTGCCTCAAGAAACGGTCGGCAACGGCTTGAAATTCGTGAAAGCAAATACGCTCATAGAAGCGCTCGTATTTCACACTGACGACACGGAGCGCATTATCGGCATCAAGCCGCCCGTGAAAGTGGAACTCAAAGTTACCGAAGCACCCCCCAGCATAAAGGGCGACACCGCCCAGGGCGGCAATAAGCTGGTCGTACTTGAAACAGGCGCGTCCGTCAATACGCCGCTGTTCATCAATACGGGAGATATCATCAGGATCAACACCGACACGGAAGCGTACGTTGAGCGCGTAGAAAAAGCGGCATCCTAAAAATCTGTCAAAGAAAAAGACCGCGCCTTTCAGGCGCGGTCTTTTTCTTTGAAAAGTCTCAAAACTTTTACTGCGAGACGTACGGGAGGAGTCCCATGAAGCGCGCTCTCTTGACCGCAACCGCCAATTTGCGCTGGTGCTTCGCGCACACTCCCGTCCGCTTGCCTGCGAGTAGTCGCGCATGAGGATTAAGAAACTTCTTGAGCGTTTCCGTGTTCTTGTAGTCTATATATTTAATATTGTTTGTTGAAAAATGACACTGCATAGTATGAATGGTCTTTATTAGAATGGTATATCGTCGGGGTTAATCTCTTCTTCAGGGTATTCAATGGTATCAATTGATTCCGGCGCGCTACCTTGGTTTTTCAACGCCCCCTCCTTCGGCCCCCCGGCGGGACTGTCGCTCCCTCGTGTTCCGAACTGCACCCTATCGGCAACGATTTCCGTCCTGTAATTCTTTTTGCCGTCCTGTCCGT
Organism: Patescibacteria group bacterium; assembly: GCA_038063375.1. Taxonomy (NCBI): domain Bacteria; species Patescibacteria group bacterium. The sequence continues at coordinate 1,094 of JBBTVG010000033.1, read as the reverse complement.
CCCAACTGCGCGTCTGGATGCGTCCTTCCACGAGTGCCGAGCTCCCCTTCTTTAAGTACTGCGCGACGGTCTCCGCCTGCCTCCCGAATACCACGATATTATGATAGTCGGTTCCTTCTTGACGCTTGCCATCCTTATCTTTCCACACTCTGTTCGTCGCTACGGAAAAAGAGGTTACTTTCATACCCGAAGGGAGGGATTTCAGTTCAGGGTCGCGGGTCAAATTGCCAATGATGAATGCTTTATTGAGATACATGGAGTTAGTATGTGAATTACTTGCCGATAGCAGTTTCAAGCTGTCTCATTTTATCCTCAAGACGCTCAACCCTATTATCAAGACTTCTGATAAGCAGATTCTCTATGCGGTCCAAACGTTGATCTATGCCGTCAAGACGCTTGTCTATGCCATCAAGACGCTTGTCCATGCCGTCAAGCCGTTTATCTATGCCATCAAGGCGCTTGTCCATGCCCGCAAACCCCTTCTGGGTCATTACTGCGATATCTTCAATTGTGACTTTTTTTGCCATGCGTTTTTAGTATACCATATCCTGTTGTTAGCTTATCCAGCAACAAGTTCCTCAATGGTCTTATCTATCTCTTCTTCGAGAGCCTTCCGCTCTACGGGTGTTCGCTCGTCTTTCGTTTTTGCCCCCATCGGCGCCTTTTCTCTCGTGGAGGAGGACTTTCTCACGCTTGGCAGCAAGCTTTCCTTTGTTCGTTTGATGATCAAGAATCGCAGTACGCGATCATTTTTCGTAAGCGCTACTTTGACGTCGCCGACGGTGTCGCTTCCTGTTTGAAAGATAAGTGAGCCAAAATATCCGGAAGTGAACGTGCTGTTCTTGCCTCCCAAGACTTTAACCATCGGATAGGCAAGAGTTATCATCTCGGCGTCCGCGCCGGAAATAACAAGCCCGCTCTCCCCTACCGCGTCCTTTACTTTAGAGACCTCTTCCCCGATCTTTTCTTCAGGAATGGTGGGCAACAGAATGAAGCCGAGCTCATAGATGCCGGCTTCTTTCTCATCCTGCCCTTCTTTCTCTTCTTTTTCCATGCGGATTATACTACCAGAATACGGACAATCACGCAACTTG
>JBBTVG010000032.1 GCA_038063375.1 Patescibacteria group bacterium | reverse complement strand
CACCTTTCCCTCACGGTACTAGTTCACTATCGATCTCTAAGAGTATTTAGCCTTGCCAGTTAGTTCTGGCGGATTCCCCCAGGCTATTCGTGTCCTGGAGTACTCAAGAAGAGTAGTAAGAAAGATATCAAATTTTCACCTACGCGACTGTAACGCTCTCGGGTCAAGCTTTCCAGCTTGTTCGGTTAATGTGATATTTTGTAACTTTCCTCGATTTAACGACACTACTCCCTTACAACCCCGGTCATGCAAGCACGACCGGTTTGGGCTCTTCCCTTTTCGCTCGCCGCTACTTAGGGAATTCTTATTTAGTCTCTTTTCCTCCGGGTACTGAGATGTTTCACTTCCCCGGGTATACTCCGAGCACCATCTTTACTTCCTAACATCTTTCAAAAAATTAATGCCGCATGATTACGCTTTAATATTTATGCATGTTAAGAAACAAGGATGGTGCTCGGTGACAGAGGTTCACTCTGACGGGTTTCCCCATTCGGAAATCTTCGGGTCACAGGTTGCTAGGCACCTTACCGAAGCTTATCGCAGCCATGCTACGTCCTTCATCGCCTCTTAGAGTCAAGGCATCCACCATATGCTCTTAATTCGCACTTCCTAGTAGGAAATTGCGAGACCACAACGTTGTTTGTGTGTGTATTTTGTTCGCGCGATTTTTATATTAAAAACCGCACAAACTGCTCTTTGTTTCAATGCTTTTTTGTTACCTACATATTCAGTTTTCAAATAACAAGTATGATCCGGGGAAACAAAAAACCGCCTAAGGGCGGGCATAAAGAAATCAAGACATAGATTTCTATTCCCGCCTTGGTTTTGTATTTCCTGTGTGTATCATACGTAACGACCAGTATATACAAGCTGAAAATAATGTCAACCGAGCACCACTTTTACCTTTGAAACAAGAGTGTTTTTGGCATATAGCGCCTCATTGTTTCTGTAGATACTCAATGGAGAAATTGGTAAAAGTGGTGCTCGGTCAACCTGAGGGTGTAGGTAGGGTATGGTACCCATGTAAAAACCCCGCCATCGCGGGGTTTTTACGGTACGTTCTTTGTCTAGAGAAGACTACTTTGAGATATCCTTGTGGAGTTTCTCAATAAATCCGGTTGCCGCGTCACGGCCACCAAGACCGAACGCAAGACCGCCGGCAAGGGCAAGCATTGCCACTACGCCGGTAAAGAGCACTTGCATAAATGCTTGTGCGATGCCCAAGTGGGACAATGCGATGATGAATGCGAAGATCCAGATTGACCACCTGGTCACGCCGCCCAAGAAATGAGCGTGTGCCAAGTCGGCCGCTTTCGCAGACCCGACCACTATCTTTTGCATTGCATCTGCGATCACTGCCGCAACAAGCAAAATAAGTGCCGCAACGATAACATTAGGAAGGTATCCTAATACAACCTGCTGCAGGAAGATATTGACTTGAGAGAGGCCGAGTACATCAAAAGCCGCTACCAAGAATGCGATGATGAAGAACCATCGTACCAATCCGCCGATAAATGCGCCTGAATTAAGACGGAACCCCGCCTTGGTCAGTATTTCACTGGCGCCGGCGCTCTCAAGAGCGCGGTCCACGCGCAACGCGGTAATCAATTGAGCGACGAGCCGTCCCAATACTGAGCCGACCACCCATCCTAAGATGAAGATGACGAGCGCAACGATGAGGTTAGGCACGAACGCAATGATACCGATCCAAAGGTCTTGGAACGACTGAGTTAATATCTCGCTCCATGTTTGCAATAACATAATGAAAATTACTTCTATAAATTAACTACACTGATAAAGTTATTATGCATAACAACCTTAAAAATTCGACCTCTTAAAGCTGTTTTCCCATTATATCATTATTCGTAGGGTATCCTTACGTATCTGTGGATAACGGCAATGGGTTGGTGTGAGTAGTTTGGACTAAAGTCCTATCTTATCAATCAGCTTCTCGTGAGGATAGTCCAAAATGTCGCGCACAAACTTGTCATACATACCGAGACGATAGTGGAATTCGTCAGTATCCATCGCGGCATACTGCAGTTCTTTTCCCACTTCGGATTCAATGGTCTTCAAAGCGTTCTCAAGCCTTTTTTTGTTGATCTGGTCGCCCACTACCAATATGTCAATCCGGCGAGAATCCTCTCCCAGAAAGATCCCGGAGAGCACGACCAACTTGATCTTCCCCGCGGACTTTATCTTGCTGATTGCCTGTTTTTTGTTCACCAATTCGGAATTAAGCAATAAGATGCGCAAAGGATACAGATACGGAAAATCGGGATTCAAACACCATCCGTTCACCCGCTTTTTTGTCGGTTTCTTATGGGAGGCCTTTGCTGGTATCTCTTTATAGAATGTTTTCTTCTTCACAAACGAAACGCCGGTCAAAATAGCCATCTCGGTGCGGAGCGCGCCGGCGGGAACCTTACTGCGCTCCGAAATATCACTATTCTCAAACGCTTGGTCGGGATTAAGCAAAAACAAGCGCATAATTTTCACCAACGCCATACTGCTAAACAGTTTACCGAGAATATCCATGAGCTCCATTGTACCACCGAAAGAAAGAGATTTCCATAAGTCACCGGGTATACAAAAACATCCACCGAGGCAAGGCCTCGGTGGATGTTTTTGTATATTTTCTTTGTAATATATCCCTTATTTCAATGTTACCTGTCCTCCTGCCGCCTCAATCTTTGCTTTCAGTTCTTCCGCTTCCGCTTTCTTTACCCCTTCTTTGAGCATCGCCGGTGCGGCATCTACCATGTCTTTTGCCTCCTTGAGTCCCAATCCGAGGATCTCTTTTACCGCCTTGATGACCGCGATCTTCTGAGCGCCGGCGCTCGTGAGCTCAACATTGAAGGTGCTCTGTGCCGCCTCTCCTCCCTCCGCTCCTGCGCCCGGTGCGGCGAGAACTGCAACTGCCGCCGCGGAAACGCCAAACTTTTTCTCAAGGAGCTTCACGAGCTCATGGAGATCAAGTACGCTCATTTTATCAACTGCCTGCACAAGGTCCTTAAACTTTGCCGGAATCGTCACTTCTTCCCCGGCCTCCTTTTTTTGCTCTCCCACTCCAGCTTGTATCTCTTTTTCGTCTGACATAATTTTTTAGTAGTTACTTTTTGTTAAATTACTTACACTCCGCGCTTCTCTGCGATTTGGTCCAGAGCCATTACAAAACCCTGAATGGGACTGTTGATGAGGTTCACAAACTGTCCGCGCAACACCTGAAGCGACGGAATGGATGCGATGACGGTCATCTCTTCCTGATTTTTATATGCTCCTTCAAAAATACCACCGATGATTGAGATATTCTTTTTGTGCTTTTTCTGAAATTCATATACGCCGCGCGCGGGAGCGATAAGGTCTTTCCCGTAGGCAAGCGCCACTTCGCCCTTGAGGACAGGCTTCTCTCCTGTGATACCAGCCGCGTCAAGCACGCGCCCGATGAGAGTCTTTTTTGCCACGGTGTACCCGATACCCTCTGTCGTTAATTTCTTGCGCAAGTTCGTGGTGTCCGCCACGGAAAGTCCGTGGAAATTGACGAATACCACTGAATCCGCGTGAGAAACCGCATCAGTGACTTTCTTTACGATTGCTATTTTTTTGTCTTTGCTGATCGCCATGTGTATTATTCGACCTTCATTAAATGAATAATCGTGCTCGTTTCGCAGACCGACCGGCAAACAAAAAACGGCACAAGCCGCTGAGACAAAAACCTCCTTCTTTAGGTTTAAGTATTATCCTCGGCAGGGTTCTGTTTTAATCCCGCAAACACGGGACCCTGCTGTCTAGGGCCTATACCTCACCATAGTACGCATATTCTTAAATAAGTCAATAAAAAAAGACGGGATCCGAAGATCCCGCCTGTACTGCAACCGGTAATGAAACCGGCCTCGTCCCACCTGATGTCCCCAGAAGACACCACGTAAGATTTCCACGTAACAATTGGGAATGCTCTGGAGGTCGTGCTAAAGCACACTCTCCCAATTATTGCGTGGTCATGAACGCATGGTGTCCGGGAGCGTGACCGAAGTCCCTCCTTTCCTCTTTCTCTCCTCTGGTTTTACAGGTGACACAGTGATGTGTTGTCGGTTGAGCCAACAAGCGGTCAAAGGGGATATCGCTCCCGCAACCCTCGCATGACCCGTCAAAGCCATTTTTCAGGTCATTCGTCCGCCTCTTGAGTTTCTTCAGACACTCGGTGACTCGGCTGATGGTGCGCGAAGCGTGTATGAGCCCTTCATGCACTGTCGCCGAATCATCACGTGTTTCCACTTCTTGTGATGCTTCACCTCTGCTGATTTGGTTTCTGAGCGAAGAAAGCAGATCGTTGTGTTCCTCGATTGCCTTCCCGATCTCTTCCGACAACTGCACCCTTTGCGCTTTTGTAAGCATTTTGTCGTACTCCCAGTGTTTCCATGTTGTAGAACAATATTCAGTTTCTAGCTACCCTTTTCGCACTTTTCGGCTCTTGTTTCTCCCAAAAACAAAAAAGGCGACTAAAAACCACCAAAAACGATTATACAAAGAAATGGGGCAACTCGTCAATACCTTGGTCAAACCACACGTCTGTGGATAAGTACATGAGTAATTTATCGTGTGCTCTGGAAAACAGAGGCGGAAGACTTCTCGTCGCCAGTATCACGAAAATCCGTTACCAATAAACCCAAAAGCCCTATGAGCACCAGACTGATAAAACCAAACGTGAATTTAAAAAATTGCCGATTGAAGAGACCTTTCATTTCTTTTATTATATCACCCCCCAACGAAGGCCTTGCCTTCGTTGGGGATAACTAATACTGCTGAATTCCTGTCTTGAATTGCTCTATAAGATTCTGGAAGTCGTTCATCTGACCAAAATGTTCCGGGAAAGCATCTTTATTTAAAACGGCACTCTCCGGCCTGTCTCCGATAAAATAATCGTGATAGCTGGAATAATGGTACTCATTCATGAATTTCTTTGCCTGATCCGGATTGCCAATTCCATTCTCTTTCCATGTTGGTTCAACCAATTTCACGGGGTTTAGGTGAATGTATGAAAAAACCCAATTGAAATATGGCTCATTATCAATATGTTTCGCCTTGAATTTCCCCTCAAATAACGAACCGCTTCTTCCATAACGTTTATTAAAATACATTGAATACGCTGTGGATAACTTCTGCATGAATACACTTATCCCGCCTTCTGTTTTTTCGTGTACAAGAATGTGAAAATGATTTGGCATAGAGCAATACACGCCAATATCAACCAGAGTATTCGTTCTTTTTACAGAAAAAATTTCAACCGAGGCAAGGCCTCGGTTGAAAAACTAGCCATATGAAACGGGTCTGTGCTGTTGCATATATAAAGCAACAACATAAAACGTTTGAAATCATGACCGTCAAGAAAAATTATTCTTTTGTCATTCCCTCTATTATAGAGGTGGTAATATTCACCAACTAAAAATGGCACCGGTCGTATACTCATTGCTTTTATTATACACAACACCACAACTGATACAACCGAGGCAAGGCCTCGGTTGTATCTGCGATTAGAGGGTGTTGAGTTCGGATTTGAGTAGTTCCACTAAAGCGGTATTGCCTGCCTTTTGTGCCTCTGTGAGGGCCATTTCGTAGTATTTTCGGGCTTCTTCCGTCTTTCCCGTACCTTTGTAGTATTCCGCCAGCGGAATGAGCAAATCAATGTTATTAGGGTTCTTTTTGAGCCCTTCCAAAAGGATATCGTCTGCCAAATAGGCCTTTTCGGTATATGAGAGTGCATAAAGCTCAAATAGGGAACGGTATGCTTGAATGAAAGAGGGGTCGTTTGTTATCGCCTGTCGAAGGTTCTTTTCTGCTTGCGCAAAATTCTTTAAATAATAGTGATCCAGATCACCTAAATTAAAGAACGGGACGCTGTTTAAGGGCTGTAAAGCGGCCGCATATTCCCACGCGAGGCGCGCCCCTTCAATATCACCTGCGATCTTCCTGTTGATACCCAAAGCAAGCCATTTATTGGCCTGATTGCTGTCTTTTTTCAGGTCACTTACTACCGTTTCAATATTTGCCTTTAAAATGGCTTGCGCCTCCGGGGACATGGTGGAGGAGAACACGATCGGCCTATCTAGGTCAGGTACGGGGATATTTGGGGTAGTAACGGTTGCCGGCAACACTTCAATGGTATGGTCACCCTTCCCTTCAATTTGTATGTCCCCGATAGTGGTCGTTGTCGTTTCACTCGGCTTTTCCTCTTCTGAAGAAGGGGTATTGTTAAAAGTGATGTTGTAAATGTAGTACCCAGCCACAACAACGATAATCGCAAGAATGATGTTCACTATTGTTTTATTGTTCATGTTAGTAGGTATTGTACCCGAAAATCGCCTACGTGGCAAAAATCAAAGTCTGGGAAGGACGGTCCTTCCCAGATAAATCGGGTTTTTGCATATCTCGTCTGGGCGAGGCCGGTTCATCCACAGAAAAGGGTAACCCTTGGCGGAATAGACAAACAAAAAACCCCGATCTCTTTCGAGAAAGGGGTTTTTGCTAACCCTTTTCTAACTTACGTTAGAAAAGCACAAGTGGTTATATTAGTTGGATCGGCTTTGGATGAGACCGCTTGAAGGCAAGCCTACAACTCCATAAGCATTCGTCCAGTCATCAGAAACTGCTGTTGAAGTCGTGGTTGCGTTTGGTGACCACAATACATTGTTTCCACTCAAACCAAGAACATACGATGATGAAGTTGCCATCATGGTGAAGCCACCTGCCGCATATGCCGGAGTGAATCCTGCTGTGTAGGCTGCATCACCCGAGAGCGTCGTTATAACCGACGATCCTGTGACTGTGCCCGTAACCGTACCGCGGAGTTCAAAGTAGTACGTTGATCCTGCAGGAATATTAATTATTGACGCAGGAGCAATCGTTACTGCGGCACTCGTCAAAGCGGCAAGGGATGTAGTCTGGATCTGGCCAGAAGTGAATCCCGAGATACCTGTTGAGTAACCAGTGTCCGTGTACCCATAGAGGTTGATGCTTGTAATACCAACACCCGTTGAGGTCGCAATAGTAAATCTAAACTGATTCAAGCCGACATCGCCATTGTTTGCCTTAATCGTGAATCGCATAAGTTTACCATCTGCCATACCTGACGAGGTAAGCGTACCAATCGCGAAGGTTGGGAACGACTTGAAGAGGCGGATGCCTGCTACTGACGTTGAACCTGATGCCCAGATGGTTGTACCTGAGTTTACACCCGTACCTTTAGTTGATGCAGTGCCGTTAACCTTGACTAATGCACCTTGAGTACCACCAGTGTTTGTAGTACCGCTGATTGTAGCAAGGTCAACCTTGACCGTGAGGTCTTTGTCGGCGTCCTTAGGAAGGACAACTACCGTAGTAAGTGTTGAAGTTGCTGTCGTATTAGCACCCGTGAAGGTTGCCGTACCTACCTGCGTTGTTCCATCCCAGATTGAGACCTGTACGAGGTCCGCAGCTGATACTAATCCACCGGTAAGTGTGAGGCCGATGTCTGAAAGATTAACCGCTTCGTTTGTTGCATGGAGGCGAAGTACTGCAGCCGTGTTGCCTGCCGTTCCTGCAGCCGCGATCGCGTATGAAGGACTCGAAGGCGAAGTTGAAACTGCGAGTGAGCCAGTAGCGACAACCGTTTGTGTTGCGCCTGTGGTTACACCACCTGTTGCCGTAACTGAAGTACCTGAAGTAACACCTGTTACAGTGAGTGCTGCAATCTGTGCAGCTGTCATGTTCCATGTGAATGAACCAGCCGTAAGACTTGATGCAACATTACACTTGAGTGTAAGCGTCTTTACCGTACCCTTTGTCACGGTAAGTGACTGATCAAAGGTAAATGGCGTTGCCAATACCAATGCCACTGTTGGGTTAACAACGTTTGAACCGGTGTTCAATGCTGCTGCGCTATCAAAGAGCTGACAAGATGTCAAGTCTGTAGCTGCGTTAGTAACAATCGTATCCTTAAGAGTCATCGATGAGAGGCGAACATCCTCACCGGACTGACTTGCGTCAAGCTGGAAGTTTGCGAATGTTACACCAATACCACCTGCAACGATCGTCTGTGCCGCGGGACTCGTTGATTGAGTAACCGCGAGCGCTGCAGTCTTGACCGTCATGGAGTTCATTGTGAAGTTTGCAAGAGCAAGAGTAATAGAATTACCCGTTGTCTGTCCGGTGATACTTGTCCAGTCCGTTGCGGTTGCTGGAGTCGTATTAACGGTAACTACTGCACCATTAGCAGCAGTTGTTGGGATTTTACCCTTCAAGGTGTAGGTTTTCTTGCCGACTGGGTAGGTTACCGTGTCGGTGAACGTTACCTTTTGTCCAGATACGCCATCTGCAACTGCATCAACTGGGCCTGCGACTACTGCGCCGTTCTCGTCATAAAGAGAGATGCTCGTAATCATTGAAGCGCCGATTGCTGCTGTTGAAGTAGCGATGTGGAATACCTGCGACTGAACCGAAATTGCCTCGCCTGAGATGTCTGTGGTGTAACCACCGAGCACCTGGTTTGCGAGGTTAATCGCGATGTTCTGTGCCGCAACTGAAGTTGCTTTGGTAACTGAAGTAAATGAACCTGCTGAAACGGTTACCTCGGAACCATTGAGTGACGGGGTCGCCGTGGTAATTGTACCACTTGCGATGATTCCATACTTAAAGGTCTCGCCTGTAACATAGATATCGGTATTCTTCTGGATGTCAAAGTCGATCTTGCGACCCGCTGAACCAGAACCTGTGATATCACCTGCGATCCAAACGTCTTTTGCAAGACCTTTTGCGATCACAGTACCTGAGCCAAGGTTTGCAGCATAGTATTTACCATCTGCTGAAACCGTTGTTGGATATGCAACTCCGTCAACATAGATCATTACGTTTGAAAGATCGCCTGAACCTGCTGAACCTGCCTGGTAGAAGCGAACTGATTGCAAACGTATATCTTCAGCTGAACCAGCCGTGATACGGACTCCGGTAAACTTGTAGCCGGTTGTGCCGATCGGCTTGGTTGCTGTTGTGCCCGGATCATATGATGAAACCGAACCAACTGCCGTACCAAGTGTAACTGTTGCGTTGATTGTCTGTGACGCGCCTGTGATCGGGAATGAGCCGGATACTGTTGAGGTCGTGTTGATACCCGTAACCGTAAGGCTCGCGACTTGTCCCGCGTATGCAGTGAGGCTTGCCGCCATGTTTCCTGCTACGGTCAAAGTCTTTGAAGTTCCTGCCATAACAGTAAATGTACCGCCAATTATTGCCTGGTGATTTGAACCAAGTGTCTTTGCGATATCAAACTGTGTGCCGTTTTCGTCAAGGAGTACTACTCCCGCGAAGACTGCGTCACTTGCGAGACCGGTTCGTTCTACGTTCACACCCGTGATAGTTACATCAGATGCGCCTGCCGTTACCACGAATCTGGTGAACGGAACGCGTGATGCACTCTGTGGTGCAAGTGAATTTGCCGGCTGTGTGGTGTTTGAAACCGTGAGACCGCCAGTTCCTGGGGTCGGTGTCGGTGTCACTACTGGGCCACCACTCATCGTGTTGAGTTTAGCTCGTGTTGATGCTCCGACGAAACCCGTACCTGCCGTGAGACCAACCGGAGTCAAAATTTCAGAAACATATTTGTTCTGGAATTTGATGACTGCCACTTTGGTGAGAGCGCCGAAGTATGAAGTTTCGTGTCCCGGGTGCCCTGGGGCGCCGGGTACTGTTGAAACCTGCGTGTCAGCGCTCATGTTGAGCACTTTCTGCAAGTTCATCACATCAGTTCCTGTCATACCTTGCTTCAAGTTAACTGCAAAGGTATAGCCGGTGCTTGTGGTGCTTCCACCCGTGAGGGTTGAAAGCTGTGCTTGTAATCCCGTAATCGTTGCAAGGAGGCTTGCGATCTGAGCCGTAAGGTCAGAAATGCTTTGCGCTTGCGCGGGGGCAACTGCCAAACCGCCAAGCATCATCACTGACATCAAAACGCCAGTGAATCCGCTCACAACTTTCGCGAGTGTAGAATTTCTAAATCGTTTACTCATAAAAAAAATTAATAACTAATTAATCTCACACCCAATGACGTGCGTCCTTGAATTGAGACAGCGTTACACGAAACGGATGAGCTTCGACTTAAGCCCGATCTATTTCAATGTAATTAATAAAAACTACTAAATTCATCCGGCTTCCCCAGCAGGATGATTTTAGTGACAAATGGGATAATCTGTGTCCGGTCGCGCGTCCGCTTTCGGTGTTCTCAATGCATAGGTATTCGTGTCGGAAATATCGGTAGATGTCTTTCTGTAATTCTTCACTTTTGCTATTTAATTTTCAACGAACATCATCCGTCCGGAAAAGCTCTGCGACCGTTTATTCATAAAAACTTTTGGCGTAAAGATTGCCCGAAGCGACCATCATCGTTTGGTGATGGACAGGGTCAGAAGCATATCATTAACATACACTCAAAAAGTTATAAAAACAGATCGGAGAAACAATCATTTCACCGTGCAATAATGTACCTGAAGTAATTATATTTGTTTACGCAAGAACCTGCAAAGTATAATGTGGATAACTAAGCCCACAAATACGCCAGAGAGCGTCAACCTTTTCAAAGGAAAGGGTCGGCGCCGAAAGCGCTTATGCAATTTTTGGTAAAAGTAAAATCACTGCCAGAGGTACATAGAGAAAACCTAATGCGATGTTACATTTTTTGCCTAAAAAAGTCAACGATTGGGGCCTCGTGGCGGGGTTTGGGGGCGATATTGAAATATTAAAAAATATTGAACTTCAATTTAGGTCAGACCTAAATATTTGGATCTAGGACATTGTTTACACGAGAGAATATCGGCTCCATCTTTTTTCACCCTCTTTCTTAAGGACATTATTTTTCACCAAGGTTACCAATTCACGCTGGATCGTCTTTTCGCTCAAACCGACAATCACGGCCGCGACGTCCTTTACATTAATACTTCCTTTCTCTTTAGCGAGGCTCAATATAACACTCTTTCTCTCAATTTTAGAAGTATCTTTACGGTCTCCACCCGCACGAGTTTTTACTTTTCCTTCCCACGACTCTTTTTTCCCCTGTACGTATTTCTCAAATGCCCCTGTGGGAGAAAATGGCTCTGCATGTCTCTTACTAACGCTTATTATGTCCTTTTTATATAGGTCATCATATTGTCCTTTTAAATGTCCTTTAGAGTATTGCGGGGGCACCATTTTGCGATCCCGGAGAAACGCCCCTTCTCCTCTCTCTTCTCTCTCTTCCTTTAAAAACTCGCGTATTGACTCTTCAGCCTCATTCTCAATAAAATACTTGTCTGCCATAAAGTTAGTCAATTTTTCATATTCATACTTCAATATCTGAAAGTTCATTTCTGATATTAAACCTCCCGCGCGCGCCACTTCAAGAAGTGCCAGAATGTCTACAACTCCGGCTTGTGTCTCTGAAAAAAGGTGCATTTTTTCCGAAGCCAATTTGTACCGGAAAGATGCTGTATCGGACAACACTGCAAGTGTTCGTTCGCGGAGCTTCCATTTTATCGGTTCTGTGTCCGATATAAGGTTGGTCACCAAGTATAACGCGGAAGATAATTTTGCTGTCCTTTTCACCATAAAAGAGAAAAAATCCGGTTCTCTGGTTTCGCCGTTTTTATTATATTTACTTGGGAGATTTTGGGAGCTTCCGCCCTTTGTGTAATCCATAAGCCGTCCTTTATTTTTCCACCCTTTTGTTGTTATGTCCTTTACTGCCCTTTTGGATATTTTATGTCCTTCATTGCCCTTTCGGACATATTTCGGACACGGGTATGCGTGAGAAATCGCGAGAGAACGTATGTTTTCACTGTCCATTATATATAAGTCATTTGTGACTTACAACCTCGCCTCAAAGCGGGAATACAAGAATACCAAGTGGTCAAGGTTCGCGCCATTTCCACGAAGGCAAGGCCTTCGTGGAAATGGAGCTTTTGCTTATTTACCTTGAGTTACGAAATAGCCCCTACTGTGGAATCCCCGCCAATGAATCTCTTTCGTAACTCAAGGTTGTTTATGTTATTATTAAGAAAAATAACGAACATCACCTGTCGATTTTTATGGCAAAAAAGAGAGTAAAGAGCGAAGTCAAAAGTGGTTTTTTCCGCGACCTGAAAGAAGAGACGCGACATAGTGTCTTTGCCATTATTTTCCTTGCGCTGGCAATCTTTTTCGTGCTGTCGGCATGGAGCAAGTCAGGGGTCGTGGGAGCGTACACGTTCAATATATTAGAGACGCTTGTGGGGCTCGGTTTTTTCCTGTTGCCTCTCATCTTTACCATTCTCGGTGTTTCGTTCTTGAGGTCCATCCGGCCAGAACTTGCGGTTGCCAAGGCGATCGGCGCTCTCCTTTTTTTCCTATCGGGACTTGGCCTTACCACCATTCTTTTCAAGGACGGCTCGGGGGGCATCATTGGTTCCTTTGTCGCAAATCCCCTTGTTAAACTTTTTGATGTCTACACCAGTCTCTTGTTCTTGGTGGCACTCGCTACCATTTCCCTCCTCCTTATCTTTGACACCAGACTCCGCATAAAACCCATTTCTTTTACTTTCTTTAAAAAGAAAATCCGCGAGGAAGACGGCGATGAGGACGAGGACGATAGTGAGAGCGAAGAAGATGACGAAGACCTAGATGAAGAGGAAAGTGAGGACGAGGATGAAGATGAGTCGTCGTCTCAAGAAAAAAAGGGTTTCGGATTGTTTGGAGGCGGCAAAAGCAAGAAGGAAAGCGAGGAAGAGAAAGGAGAAGGACTGAAACACGACGATGATGAAAACATGATGGAGTTGAAAAACTTGTCACGACACATTGCTTACACGCCTCCCCCGCTCTCTCTCCTTGATAGAGATAAGGGCAAGCCGGACGTCGGCGACATCAAGGCAAACGCAAATATCATAAAAAGGACTTTGCAGAATTTTGGCATCACGGTTGAGATGGATGAAATTACCGTGGGGCCCTCTGTCACGCGCTACGCGCTCAAACCCGCCGAAGGAGTGAAGCTCTCCCGCATCGTCGGTCTTCAGAACGATCTGGGACTCGCGCTTGCCGCGCATCCCATTCGTATTGAAGCGCCTATCCCCGGAAAGTCGCTCGTGGGTATTGAGGTACCCAATCACGCACGCTCTACCGTCGGCCTCTCGGGGCTTGTTTCTTCTCCGGAATTTGCCGACTCACCCAAACCGCTCCTCGTCACCCTCGGCAAAAGTGTATCCGGAAAATCAACGCTCGCGGACTTGGCGCGGCTTCCCCACGTATTGATCGCGGGTACCACCGGATCCGGCAAGTCGGTGACGATCCACGCCATCATCACCTCCCTTCTGTACAGAAATTCGCCCGAGAACCTCCGCTTCATCATGATAGACCCGAAGCGTGTTGAGTTGACGCTGTATAATAAAATCCCCCACCTGCTCACTCCGGTCATCACTGACGCGAAGAAAGCTATTCTCGCGCTCAAGTGGGCCGCAAAGGAAATGGACAGGCGCTATGACGTGCTTGAAGCCGAATCGGTGCGCGACATCGCTTCGTATCATAAAAATACGGTCATTCCCGCGTATGCCGAACTTGAAAAAAGCGGCCAAGCGGGCGGCATTGAAGAGAGCAAGTTGCCGGAAGCACTGCCCTATATCGTGATCGTCATAGACGAGCTTGCTGATATCATGACGAGCTATCCTCGCGAGCTTGAATCGGCTATCGTGCGTCTCGCGCAAATGAGCCGCGCCGTGGGCATTCATCTCGTGCTCTCCACCCAGCGTCCTTCCGTAAACGTCATCACCGGCCTTATCAAAGCAAATATACCGGGGCGCATCGCGCTCCAAGTTTCTTCACAGATTGATTCGCGCACCATCTTGGACACGGGAGGCGCGGAGAAACTGCTTGGGTCGGGCGACATGCTCTACATGTCCGGAGAAATGTCCCAGCCAAAGCGGCTTCAATCGGCGTTTGTATCGGAGGGGGAGGTGAAAAAAATAGTGAAATTCCTTACCAAACAATATGAAGATGAAATTCCTGACGAGATAAACTTCACGGCGGAAACGGCGGAAAAGAATTCTTTGTTTGATATCATGAATGGCGATACTAGCAGTGGCGAGGACGACGCGCTCTATGGAGAGGCGTACGAGACGGTCGTTTCAGCCGGAAAAGCCTCCACTTCCTACCTGCAAAGAAAGCTCAAGGTGGGATATTCGCGCGCCGCGCGTCTGATGGACATGCTTGAAGACCACGGCGTTATCGGCCCTGCTGACGGTTCAAAACCACGCGACGTGATCGTGCGCAAGAATGAGGAAGGATACGGGGAGAGGGAGGGATATGAAGAAGAGAAGTAACTCAACTTGGAAACCAGGTTTCCAAGTGATAGGCTTGTATTATGGCTAACGTTAAACTAATCATTAAAACATCTCTACTGGCGATTATTATCGTCCTCGTGATCGGTTATTCTTATTATCAGGCGCGGAGCTTCTTGACGGGCCCGCGCGTCACGATCCTTTCTCCTTTAAATGGCGCCACGCTGAAAGACGCGCTGGTTGATATTAACGGTACCGCAAAAAACATTTCGCATATCGCCTTAAATGACCGCCCCATTTCCATTGACGAGGCGGGCGCATTCAGTGAAAAATTGCTGCTCTCTCCCGGCTATAATATAATGGAGGTCACCGCGAAAGACCGGTTTGGAAGGGGGACAAGCGAAATACTGGAACTGGTATTAATAAATTAACAAGCATCGGTGAGCGCGTTCAAGCTCTGTTATGCAACAGGGCGATGATCGTTAAAAATTCACCGCGCGTAATAAAGAAAGTTCATGATGCCTAAAAAGGTAAAAACACCGAAAGAAGTAGGAGCAAGTATTGAGGACACGATCAGGTCTATCCAGACAAAATTTGGCGAAGGTTCTATCATGAAATTGGGAGAAAAACCGAAGGTGCACATTGGCGCCATCTCAAGCGGTTCCATAGGGCTTGATAACGCGCTCGGCATAGGAGGGCTCCCCCGCGGACGTATCATTGAAATATTCGGTCCTGAATCATCCGGCAAGACCACGTTGGCGCTTCACGTGGTCGCGCAAGCGCAAAAGAATGGCGGCATATGCGCGTTTATTGACGCCGAGCACGCTATGGACCCAGACTACGCGAAAAGGCTCGGCGTGAAAACGGACGAACTGCTCATCTCGCAGCCGGATACCGGCGAGCAAGCGCTTGAGATCACGGAGAGTCTTGTCCGGTCGGGGAAACTTGATGTCATTGTCATAGACTCCGTAGCGGCATTAACGCCGAAAGACGAGATCGAGGGAGACATGGGCGCTCACCATGTGGGCAAACAAGCGCGCCTTATGTCGCAAGCGCTTCGCAAACTCACCGCCATTGTGGACAGAACAAAGACCGTTGTTATTTTCATCAATCAGATCCGCATGCAAATAGGCGTCATGTTCGGCAATCCTGAAACAACGCCCGGCGGAAAAGCGCTGAAATTTTACACTTCGGTGCGCCTTGATATCAGACGTATCGCGCAGATCAAGAAAGGAGACGAGGTAGTCGGCGGCCGCGTGCGGGTGAAGGTGGTCAAAAATAAAGTGGCCGCGCCTTTCAGGCAGGCGGAGTTTGATCTGTTCTACGGCGAAGGCATCTCGCAAGAAGGAGAAATGCTCGCTTTGGGGGAACAATATGGCGTCATCAGCAAGTCGGGAACTTCATACGCGTACGGCGAGACCAAGCTCGGACGCGGCTATGATTCAGCCCGCCTCTTTCTTAAAGAAGACAAAAAAATACGCGCCGAGATCTTAAAAGAAATCCAAAAGAATTTGGCTGAAAAAATAATTTAATATAGGCCTCTGGGGCAAAGCCCCAGAGTAATATAGGTACTCGCTTCGCTCGTCCTTACGCGGGGCAAGCCCCGCGGTATTTACCTATATTAGCTCCTCGGCTCGGAAATGTGTGAGATTTGTTTTGTGCTAACGCACAAAACAAATCTCACACATTTCACTCGCTCTACGTCGCTAATAAAGGGTATTAAACCGCAGGGCAGCGCCTCTACCCATTTTGTGTTCACTCCGCTCACTCTTTCCCGCCCCAGAGGGGCGGGGTATTAAACCTTACAGGTTCAGTACACTCATTGGGTCTTTTGTTGCGCAATGCTTCACAAAAGCCCTCAATGAGTCTTTCGGTGCTCCTTATGGTCGCACCTCAACCCTTTGTTTCGTCTTCGCACCACAGGAGTACTTCTTGTTCCCTAATTCACTTCGTTCATAAGGGAACAATATCGCTCCTCGCTAGCCGAAATAACGTAGCACTCGTTAGTTCTCCACATCCAAGGCCTCGCCTTGGATGTGGAATTATCTTCCTCTTTTCATTTACTACTCCAGTATACTGGAGTAGTAAAAGGGTTCATTAAACCTTACAGGTTCAGTACACTCATTGGGTCTTTTGTTGCGCAATGCTTCACAAAAGCCCTCAATGAGTCTTTCGGTGCTCCTTATGGTCGCACCTCAACCCTTTGTTTCGTCTTCGCACCACAGGAGTACTTCTTGTTCCCTAATTCACTTCGTTCATAAGGGAACAATATCGCTCCTCGCTAGCCGAAATAACGTAGCACTCGTTAGTTCTCCACATCCAA
>JBBTVG010000031.1:30259-32206 GCA_038063375.1 Patescibacteria group bacterium | reverse complement strand
CGAGCGCGTAATCAAGCATTCTTTTTTCCATGTCCGCACGCAAGATCTTAATGCGCACTTTGTCACCTAAGGTGTACTTTTTTCCTGACCTGACCCCTTTAAGAGAGTATGTTTTTTCGTCAAGCGTGTAATAGTCATTCGCCATGTTTTTGACGTGGACCAGTCCTTCGGCGCGCGATTCTTTTTCCTCCACATACAACCCCCATTTAGTGACACCCGAAATAACTCCGTCAAATGTTTGGCCCACTTTATCTTTCATATACTCCACTTGCTTGTATTTGATGGAACCGCGCTCCGCTTCAGCGGCGGTTTGCTCGCGCTCGGAAGAGTAGCGTGAAGCGGCTTCGTATTGTTGCAACGCTTCTTTCGGCACCTTCTTTCCTTCCAAATATGTCGCGAGCAGGCGATGCACCATCGTGTCAGGATAGCGGCGAATAGGGGAGGTGAAATGCGTATAGTGTTCAAACGAAAGCCCGAAATGTCCGATGTTTTTTGTTGCGTACACCGCTTTTGCCATAGTGCGGATAGTGGCGGTTTGTATCATACCTTCCTCCTCGGTTCCCTTGATATCGGTGAGGAGCTTGTTGATGTCTCTTGAGGTGACGCCTTTTGGGCCTATCTTCAATTCGTACCCGATAGTTTTCAAAAATGCGGCGAGTTCTTTGACTTTATCCGCGTCCGGGAGATCGTGGACGCGATAGATGAATGTCTGCTCGACGTTCTTGTCTTTTTTGGACATAAATTCAGCAACACGCCTGTTTGCCAGAAGCATGAAATCTTCAATGAGCTTATTGGTATCAATGCGCGCTTTTACATGCACGGCGATCGGTCTCGCGAATTCATCAAGTTCAAATCGCACTTCATCCTTCTCAAAAGCGATGGCGCCCTTCTCAAAGCGCGCTTTTTGAAGGAGTTTTGCCATCACGTTCAATTGTTCCAGTTCGGCGTGGTAGGGTCCCTCTTTTTTATCCAGTACTTCCTGCGCCTCTTCATACGAGAAGCGTTTATCGGAATGGATCACGGTACGTCCAAACCACTCACTCACGATATCTATTTTGTTGTTCCGGAGCGCTTCTTTGGAAAAGACGAAGATCGCGGAAAAGGTCAGCTTGTCCTCTCTCGGATTTAAACTGCACACGTCATTGGAGAGCACTTCCGGCAACATGGGAATGGTGCGATCTACGAGATATATGGAAGTAGCGCGCTCGGCCGCTTCCGCGTCAATTTTAGTTCCCGGCCGTACGTAGTGGCTTACGTCGGCAATATGGATACCGACTTCAATATCGCCGTTTTGCAATTCTCGATAGGAGAGTGCGTCGTCAAAATCTTTTGCGTCAACGGGGTCAATGGTAAACGTGGTCACTGTGCGCATGTCGCGCCGCTTCGCTATTTCTTCTTCGCTTACGTGGCGGTCAATACGTTTCGCTTCTTCTTCCACCGCTATAGGGAATTCGGAAGAGAGTCCTTTTTCAAGGACGATTGCCCGCATCTCCACATCATTGCCCCCTTTTGTGCCGAGTATGGAGAGAATGGTACCTAACGGATTCATCTTTGGGTCGTTCCATGTTGTGATCTTTACGTATATTTTTTCATTGAGCCCTACGCGCTGTGCTTCATCTGACGGGATGATGATGTTGGCATACATCTTAGGATCATCGGGCACGAGAAAAGATATACCGTCTTCTTGTTTGATGGTTCCTACGAATTTAAATTTATAGCGGAAGAGGATTTCAGCAACTTCCCCGCTTTGGCGCTTTCCTGGCACTTGAGGCAGGAGAAGTACGCGCACGCGGTCTCTATGGAGCGCCATGTTGAGATCTGTCGGGTTAATTTCAATACCGTCGGCAAATCCTTCCGCTTCCACATATCCCATGCCCTTGCCGCCGATACGCAGGGTTCCTTCAATATAGTGCATGTTTTTCTCAGTCATTAGAGTGGAGTATAGCA
>JBBTVG010000031.1:0-30159 GCA_038063375.1 Patescibacteria group bacterium | reverse complement strand
AGGGTTCCTTCAATATAGTGCATGTTTTTCTCAGTCATTAGAGTGGAGTATAGCATAAAATGGTTTGACCCCGTTAGAGGCCACGGAGCACTAAGCTTAGAAGATATTTTGCGTTGCTTTATATAAATGCTGACTGCCCGCAAGTCAGGGGTGTAACTTCCGCGACCGTGTCCTGCCTCTAACGGGGTTTGACGGCGAGTAGTATTTCTGCTAGTATGTGAGCCATGTTAAAAATCAGATTACAGCGCGTAGGAAAGAAACACGATCCGTCATTTCGGCTTGTGCTTACCGACTCAAAGAACGGCCCTCAAAGCGGGAAGTTTTTGGAAGTGCTTGGCTCATACAACGCACGCTTCGGTAAACCGGAGATCAAAGGCGATCGGGTAACCTATTGGATATCAAAAGGCGCGCAAGTGTCCGATACTGTGCACAATCTGTTGATCAATGAGAAGATCATTGAAGGAAAGAAGATTAACGTTCTTCCACGAAAGAGTCCCGTGAAAAAAGAAGGGGAGGAGGCAGTTGAGAAAGACAAAGTCACACCTCCGGTGGGAGTTCTAGAAAAGGCGGCAGTAGTTGAGAAAGAGACCCCTGTGGAGGCAGAGAGCGCGCCACAGGTGCCTCTAGCTGTAGCGGAACCCACAGAACCTGAAGCTCCTGCAGAGCCAACACCCGTAGTAGAGACAGCAGAGGAAAAGAAAGAAGAAGCGCCTGCCTTGCTCGGTTGACCCCGTTAGAGGTAGGACACGGTCGCGGAAGTCGTATCCTTTATTTCAGGCAGTTAATATTTATATAAAACAATAAAAAATATCTTTTGAGCTTAGTGCTCCGTGACCTCTAACGGGGTTGACAAAGTGTAGATCTTTATTATGATAAATAGAGTAATCTGCGTCGAAAACAGATTCGCCGAAAGCCCGAGGGGGATGACGGAATATTGTAAGTAAGGAAGAAAAAATCAGCATTATGGAAAGTGATAAAGTATTTCTCGAGTACGTTATTAAGGCGCTTGTGGATAGTCCGGACGCGGTAAAGATCAATCGAAAGGTTGATGAAATGGGCGTTCTCTTAACTCTTGATATTGATTCGGCTGACATGGGCAAGATTATTGGCCGAAGCGGCAATACCGCCAAAGCCATCAGAACATTGCTTCGAGTTGTCGGTATGAAGAACAATGCCCGAGTGAATTTGAAAATCAACGAGCCTGAAGGCGGACGGCACACCGGCGTATCAGCAAGTATTGATCAAGCGATGGAAGAACTCAAAGCGTAATTCAATAAAAAGAAAAAGCCGTGACTTCTCTGAGCACGGTTTTTTCTTTCACTAGAGATAATGATTTTTCATATTATCACCATTTTTCCGGAGATGTTTGATTCATACCTAAATGAGTCCATTGTGGCGCGAGCGCGCAAAGAGAAAAAAATAACGGTCAAATTTTATAATCCGCGTGATTTTACGAAAGACAAGCACCGCAGGATTGACGGCAGTCCTTATGGGGGAGGGCCGGGGCAGGTCTTACAGGCGGAACCGATACTCCGCGCGGTACAGAAGGCGCGTGGCAAAAAAAAGCGCATCAAGGTATATTTGCTTTCTCCCAACGGGAAAGAATTCACCAACAAAGTGGCGCGTTCATTGATTGCTTCGCATACGGATGTCATTCTCATCGCCGGGCGCTATGAGGGGGTTGACGCGCGCGTAAAAAGAATACTGCGCGCGGAGGAAATCTCCGTGGGTCCTTATGTGCTCACCGGCGGCGAACTTCCGGCTATGGTTATCATTGACGCGGTGGCGCGGCAGATCAAAGGGGTGCTTCATGCGGCAGAGTCCGTCGAAGAGGAACGAGTGGCAAGCGCCGAAACATATACCCGGCCTGAGACCCTCATGTTCAAGGGGAAAAAGTATACAGTTCCCAAAGTCCTGCTTTCAGGGAACCACAAAAAAATAGAAGAGTGGAGGAAGGAAAGGAGGAGCAAGTAAATTATCCCCATCTCCGGTTTTTGGTCAGGACGCATTGATTTGACATCCTGCGCATGAATTATTTCATCCTTTTGGTGGCCCATTCCATTCCCGAATAATCCCATTCTTGTCATGTCCAATATTGGGGCCATCTACCTCAAATGTCGCAGCGTCAGCATTTAGCACCTCATCTATCCATATTTCACTCCAAAACATTACTTCTACATTACGAATAAACCAAACTCGATTTTTGTCCTTAACGTAAGTTTTATTCAATATCTCGAATGTTTTATAATCAGCATTCATTAATCTTTTATTTTTGTGATAAACCGCATTGTCACCAAGGATAAAGTCTTGGCGAATTTCAACATAAGCATTTTTTAACCCATCCAATCGGAGTTCTCCATAGTAAACAGAATTTTTGTCGCGCGCATAACCGTTTCCCAATAGTTCAAATGTGTGTGGGTCAGCTCCTTTTATTTCCACGTGTGTTTTTCCAAAAGGGGTTTCTGTTACAGCCCAAACACGAGCATTGTCGTGTGCGTATTTGTTTCCAAGTATTATGAATTTATCAATATTTGCGGCTTCAACCTCTCGTCCGTTTTCTCCAAAAACGCGCTTTCCGTCAGAGAAGAAATAGCTATCGTCAATTCGTAAGAAACTGATAGAATTTAATCCGGGTATAACGGTGTGTTTTAGCTCATCTTGCCAAATTTTTCTGGCGTAGATGTAAACATTATTTTTGTCTTTTGCGAAAGGGCTGTTGGGGATGAAAACAAACGTTTCCGGATCAACTCCGTCAATAATTTTTCCATCCGGATCGTACACGTGATTCCTGTCCTTACTGTAGTTATTTTCCAAGACTTCAATTGTCAGGAGGTCTGCATCGTTCCAAACTTCTCCTTTC
Source organism: Patescibacteria group bacterium (assembly GCA_038063375.1). Lineage (NCBI taxonomy): Bacteria > Patescibacteria group bacterium. The sequence continues at coordinate 27,299 of JBBTVG010000031.1, read as the reverse complement.
CAGTAAACAAAATTTCTATCCTGCGCAATGTTCTGTGACCTATCCATCACAAAGAACGTATCAATATCCGCGCCCTCAATGAGTTTGCCTTTATAATGTATTCCATAATAATTTTTCTTATAGAAATCTGAACCATCGATCGGGAAAAGTTCTCGCTTCCTGCTTTCCGCGGTCATCTCGTTGTGCACCTTCGTCCACCAATCAGTAGAATTATCGTTGGATTGATAATTAACAGAAGCAAGAAGCCCGGATATTCCCAATCCTCCAAGCAGGATGATGAGCGCGATGACGTTTTGCTTCGACATAACGTAATGATAGCACAACTTTTTGCGGCGCGTTTTTTGTTTTTGACGCCCTCATGTTTCTTTGCTATGGTAAAGCCCGGGGTTTCTTGCGGACAAATTATCCCCAACGGCGGTTTTTGGCTCTCCTTGACATCGCTAAAGGGAGGGGGTATACTCTTACAAAATCTGGAGGATTGAGTTTCGGCGGTGCTGCTACAGAAGATAGGGAGGACAAAATTTAAAAAGTATCATTGGGCGTTTCAATTCTTTGTCTCACTCAATCATAACTTCATAAAGTAAGAAGCCTTAAAGAGGTAGGTTTATCTTTTTGTCCTACTTGTCTTTTTGTTTCTTTTTTTGCGTTTGCATTTTTAATTATTCGTATAAAGTAGTGCCACTCTATATATTATGCAGAAAGAGAAAAAATATTTTTCACGCTACAAAGAACCATTGGTTAGCGTACCAAACCTAGTGGAGAATCAAGTCGCTTCGTTCAAGTGGCTTATTGCCGAAGGCATCAAGGAAATATTTGATGAATTTTCTCCCATACAGGATTATTCAGGGAAAAAATTTGAACTTGAATTTACCTCTTTTGAAATATCCGAGCCGAAATTTGACGAATACCACGCCAAAGAGCAAGAGGCGACCTATGAAGCGCCAATGCGCGTCAAAGTAAAACTCACGAATAAGACACTGAAGACGTCAAAAGAACAAGAGATCTTTATGGCGGATTTTCCATTGATGACCAATCACGGCACGTTTATCATCAATGGCGTAGAACGCGTGGTTGTTCCGCAACTGGCGCGCAGCTTCGGTGTGCTTTTTACGGCGCAAGAGATCAAGGGTAAAAAATACTTCGGAGCAAAAATCATTCCCGCGCGCGGAGCATGGATTGAGATAGAGTCAGATCCGGACGGCGCCATGTATGCGCGCATTGATAAAAAGAGAAGGTTTCCGGTGAGCTCGCTCTTGCGCGCGTTGGCCGACATGTCGGATGAAAAAATTGTCAAACTTTTTGGCAGTGACGCGCATGTGACGGAGGTGATACAAGCGTCTTTTGCCAAAGATACGGCGAAAACAGCCAATGATTCATATATTGAGATACATAAGCGCCTGCGAGACGGTGAAATGGTTACCCCCGAGAACGCAAAGGAATTCATCAAATCAATCTTCAGCGAAGAAAAGTATAACCTTTCAGCGGTAGGACGTTTTCGCTTTAACAAGCGCTTCGGCAAGGCCACAGACAAGAAAGCGTTAGAACAAAAAACACTCTCCATTGATGATTTCGTCGTTATCCTTGAGCAGATCATTAAGCTCGGCGTGACCCTTCACGCACGAGAAGATAATATTGACCACTTGGGTTCACGGCGCGTGCGCTATTTTGGTGAAATGATCCAGCAAAAGATCCGCGTGGGTATGATCCAGATGAAGAGGAATATTCAGGATCGTATGTCCACCATTGACGTGGATACGACGCTTCCCATTCAATTCATCAGCCCGAGACCTCTTCAGGCGCGTATCAAAGAATTCTTTACGACCAACCAGCTTTCCCAGTTCATGAACCAGGAGAATGTGCTGGCGGAAATAGAACACCTGCGCACCCTCTCCGCTCTTGGGCCGGGGGGTCTTACTCGCGAACGCGCGGGACTTGAGGTTCGAGACGTACACCCTTCACATTACGGCAGAGTGTGCCCGATACATACCCCCGAAGGTCCGAATATCGGTCTTATTCTCCACCTTTCCACGTATGCGCGGACCAATGAATTCGGCATGATAGAAACTCCCTACGCGCGGGTGAAAAACGGAAAGATCACGAGTGAAGTGGAATTTCTCAACGCTTTTGAGGAAGAGAAATATAAAATTGCTCACGGAGCTACCGCCTATGACAAGAACGGCAACATCACGAATGACAAGGTGGAGGTCAGAAAAGGAGGACGTCCGGAGTTGATCTTGCGTGAGCACGTTGATTTCATTGATATCGCGCCTAATCAGGCATTCTCAATCGCGACGTCCATGATCCCATTCCTTGAACACGACGACGCGAACCGAGCGCTCATGGGTTCCAACATGCAAAAACAGGCGGTACCCTGCGTTGTTCCCGAGTTGCCGCTTGTGGCAACCGGAGTTGAGGAACGCGCCGCGCGCGATACGGGACGGCTGGTGATCGCTCTTGAAGATGGTGTGGTGACGAGCATGGACGCGCGAGAGATCACTGTCCAGGGAAAGAAGGCCCTCCATAAGCACAAACTGGTCAATTTCTCACGAACGAACAGCTTTACGATGTTCCACCAGCGTCCCATCGTGGCGGTAGGACAGAAAGTGAAGAAGGGGGAAGTGCTCGCGGATACTTCTTCTTCTGATGCCGGACAGATCGCATTGGGGCAAAACGTACTCGTGGCATTCATGTCATGGGACGGTTCAAACTACGAAGACGCCATCGTTATCTCGGAGCGCCTCGTGAAAGAAAGTAAATTCTCCAGCATCAAGGTGGATGAATTTGTGGTGAATGTTCGCGATACAAAACTCGGCCCTGAGATCACGACTCATGATATTCCAAACGTCGGAGAAGTAAAACTGAAAGACCTTGATGAAGAGGGAATCGTGCGAATCGGCGCCGAGGTGGGACCGAACGATATTTTAGTGGGAAAGATCACCCCTAAAGGCGAAACGGAGCTGACACCGGAAGAGCGATTGCTCCGCTCCATTTTCGGAGAGAAAGCGCGTGACGTAAAAGATACGTCGCTTCGCATGGAGCATGGCAAACGCGGACGGGTCATCGGCGTCAAGGTATTCTCTCGCGAAAAAGGAGACACTCTTGATTCAGGCATCACCAAGCGTATTCATATTGAAGTTGCGACACTGCGCAACGTCTCCGTGGGAGACAAACTCGCGGGTCGGCACGGCAACAAAGGAGTGGTCTCGCGTGTTCTTCCGGAAGAGGAGATGCCGTATATGGCTGACGGAACACCGATTGACATCGTTCTGACACCCCTTGGCGTGCCGTCTCGTATGAATTTGGGACAAGTATTGGAACTTCATTTGGGCCTTGCCGCCCATACGCTGAATTACCAGGCGATCACACCGGTATTCTTGGGAGCAACCGAAGGAGAGATCCAAGAAGAATTGAGCAAAGCAGGTTTTGCTACAGACGGAAAGGTAAAACTCTACGATGGAAGAACGGGCGAGGCGTTTAGCCAAAATATTGCCATCGGATACATGTACATGCTGAAGTTAAACCACATGGTGGGGGACAAGATACATATGCGCTCCATCGGTCCCTATTCGCTCATTACTCAACAGCCTCTTGGCGGTAAAGCGCAAGGAGGCGGACAGCGATTTGGAGAAATGGAAGTGTGGGCGCTTGAAGGATACGGCGCGGCACACGCATTACGTGAAATGCTTACCATCAAATCAGACGATATCGTAGGTCGAGCCGCAGCATTTGATGCTATTGTAAAGGGTGAAAAGATCAAACAACCGGGCCTTCCGGCATCATTCAATGTGCTGTTGAATAACTTGAGAGGACTTGCGCTTGACATAGACCTGAAGCGAAAGGGCGACTCAAAGTAAAAGGTTTAACACCGTTTATCAAGCGTAATAGTACTCCCACTAACACCATGAAAGATAACAGAGAACAACATCTCCAAGACTTTGATTCAATCTCAATTAATCTGGCTTCCCCGGAGCGTATTAGAGAGTGGTCATATGGAGAGGTAACAAAACCGGAGACCATCAATTACAGAACGGGACGCAGCGAGCGTGGCGGTCTCTTTGATGAGCGCATTTTCGGCCCCGAGAAAGATTATGAATGTTATTGCGGAAAATATCGTCGGATCAGGTACAAAGGAATTATCTGCGAGAAGTGCGGTGTTGAGGTGACAAAAAGTATCGTGCGCCGTGAGCGCATGGGTCATATTGAGTTGGCGAGCCCGGTTGCGCACATTTGGTTTTTGCGCGGCATACCTTCACGCATGGCACTTTTGCTCGACATTACCGCAACAGACCTGGAAAAAGTCATCTATTTTGCGGGATACATTGTCGTGTCGGTAAACGAAGAAGAGAAAGCGCAGGTGATGAAGAATCTCGATGCTGAATATAAGACAAAGATAAAACAGCTCTCCGACGATAAAGCGAAAGAAGAGATAAAGGGATTTTTACAGAATACCAAAAAAGAAGTGCAGAGCATAGAACCGGGTACTGTTTTGAACGAAGCGATGTTCCACAAGTTTTCGCTGAAATACGGAACGGTGTTTGAAGCGGGTATCGGTGCCGAGGCGATTTATAATATCTGCAAGAAGATCGATCTGGAGCAATTGGCCGTAGCGCTTGATGAAAAGCTTGTGAAGGCCGGTGCCGCGGAGAGGTCAAAACTGCAAAAACGCCTGAGCCTCGTGCGCTCAATGATCAACTCGCGCACAAGACCGGAATGGATGTTTCTTACGCTGATCCCCATCATCCCGCCGGGACTTCGTCCGATGGTGGCACTTGAAGGAGGGAGGCACGCAACCTCCGATGTGAATGACCTGTATCGAAGGGTGATCAATAGGAATAATCGATTGGGGAAATTGAAGGAGATTAGCGCTCCGGATGTTATTTTGCGCAATGAAAAAAGAATTCTCCAAGAAGCCGTGGACGCGCTCATTGACAACTCAATGCGGCACCAATCACAGGTTGCGATGAGTCAGTCACAGCGAAGGACGCTGAAATCCCTCGCAGACAGCTTGAAAGGAAAACAAGGATATTTCAGACAAAATCTGCTCGGTAAACGTGTGGACTATTCCGGCCGCTCCGTTATCGTGGTAGGTTCAAATTTGCATTTGGGGCAATGCGGCCTTCCCAAACACATGGCACTGGAATTGTTCAGGCCGTTCGTGATCTCAAAACTTTTGGAGCGTGAATTGGCGTACAATATTCGCGGTTCCAATCGTCTCATTGACGAAGGGATACCGGAAGTGTGGGCGATACTGGAAGAAGTGATCAAAAACAAAAGAGTGCTCCTTAACCGTGCGCCAACACTGCACCGTCTCGGTATTCAGGCGTTTCAGCCGGTATTGATCGAAGGCAACGCGATTCAGGTGCATCCTTTGGTATGTACGGCATTCAACGCTGACTTTGACGGCGACCAGATGGCAGTCCATGTTCCTTTGGGAGAAGAGGCACAAGCGGAAGCGGCCACGCTCATGTCATCAGAAACCAACCTACTCGGTCCGGGTTCCGGCGAGCCTATCGTGAATCCTTCCCAGGATATTGTGCTCGGGTGTTATTGGATGACCAAAATAATTGATGGAGAAAAAGGCGAAGGAAAGATATTTCCGACGCCGAACAGCGCCATTACCGCTCACGATTTTGGAGAAGTCGGGTTCCGCGCAAAAATAAAAGTGATGGGAACCGACAGCCCGCGATACGCTACATTTGAAGGAAAACCATTTGAAACTTCAGTGGGACGCCTTTTGTTCAATGGCGTGTTGCCGCGCGATTTTGCTTACATCAATAAGGAAATTAAAAAGAAGGATCTTTCCAGCATTGTGAATGATCTCATCGGGAAATATGGCATCAAGAATACGCCGCCGATCCTTGATAAGATAAAAGCGTTCGGCTTCAAATATGCGACGCACTCCGGTATTACCTGGAGTATGACCGATATTAAAGTGCCGGTGGAGAAGAAAGAGCTCGTGAAAAACGGAAGAGAGGAAGTGGCAAGGATCACTGCACAGTACAACGACGGCCTTCTTTCCGAAGAAGAACGATTTCGAAAAGTGATTGAAGTATGGCAAGAGGTGCGAAATGAAATTGAGAAAGTAATGCCCGGGACACTGGAAAAGAATGGTCCGGTAAATGATATGATCACTTCCGGCGCAAGAGGCAGTATCTCTCAAGTGGTGCAGATGTCGGGCATGAAAGGCCTTATTGTCAATACCGCAGGAGAAACTATTGATTTTCCCATTATTCCTTCAAACAAAGAAGGGCTTTCTCCGCTTGAGTATTTCGTCACCACGCACGGTTCAAGAAAAGGTCTTGCCGATACCGCCCTCAACACGGCGCGTGCGGGGTATCTGACGAGACGCCTGGTGTATGTTGCCGACAACGCGATCATCATGGAAGAAGACTGCGGTACGAAAGAAGGAAGAGCGATTGCACGCAAGAATGTTTCCGGATTTGACGTATCTCTTGCAAGAAATATCAAAGGGAGGATTATTGCAGAGGATATCGTTTCTCCCGACGGAGAGGTGTTATACAAAAAAGGAACACTGCTTTCCAGAGAGGACGCACAACGTGTTGAAGATGCGGATATTCTTGAGGTGGTTGTTCGTTCGCCGCTTTCCTGTAAGGCCGTGAATGGATTATGCCGATATTGCTATGGTATAGATCTTGGAAGAAATGAATTGGTAAAGTTGGGCGAACCCGTTGGTATTGTAGCGGCACAGGCAATCGGCGAGCCGGGAACTCAGTTGACCATGAGAACGTTTCATTCCGGTGGTATCGCATCGGTGGGAGGAGATATCACGATGGGTCTGCCTCGCGTGGAAGAAGTTTTTGAGCGAAGAATGCCCAAGTCAAAAGCAGTGGTCTCCGCGACTGACGGCAAGGTGATGGAAGTAAAGAGCGAAGGCAAAGATAAGATGATCAAGATTTTGGCCGACATTGAGTCCGTAAAGAAGGGAAAGAGCAATGAAATAGAATACGCCGTTCCCTTTAAACGAACTCCGCTGGTTAAGGTCGGAGGTGATGTGAAGAAAGGCGATATCTTGACCGATGGTTCAGTGGATATTGAAGAACTCGCTAAATATTCCAGCGCTGAAGTGGTGGAAGAGTACATCATTAATGAAATCAATAAAATTTATGAACTGCAAGGCGCGACAATCTCACGGAAGCATATTGAGGTTATTGTGCGCCAGATGTTTTCAAGGGTGAAGATCAAGATCGCCGGTGATTCAAAATTCGTACCCGGTGAGATCGTTGAAAGTTCAGAACTTTTCATTGAGAATGAACGCTTGAACAAAGAGGGGAAAGAGCCTGCAAAAGCAAAACAACTGGTGTTGGGAATTACCGAAGTATCATTGACCACCAAAAGTTTCTTATCGGCGGCCTCATTCCAGCATACGTCACGCGTGTTGATCAACGTTGCCATTAAAGGGACGGTAGACCACTTGAAGGGTCTCAAAGAAAACATAATCATCGGCCGATTGATCCCTGCCGGAACAGGATTCGGAAAAAGAGAAGAAGTTGTTGCCAAGGAAGTGGAAGATGAGGGGAATGCGTAAGAGCGCTGTCTCCCTCCGGTTTGTGAGCTGTACTACACTCGTCGGAAGAGTACGTTAAAAGAAGCTTTATCGTGAACTCTGTCGCTCCATATGTCAGGGAATAGCGTTGAACAAATTAAGGGAAGACTATCCATCGTTGACGTTGTCGGCTCTTACATAAAACTTGAAAAAGCGGGGGGAAACTTCCGGGCGGTTTGTCCCTTTCACGCGGAGCGCACTCCGAGCTTCTTTGTCTCTCCGGTGCGTGATTCTTATCATTGTTTTGGTTGTAACCGAGGCGGGGATATTTTTTCTTTTGTTGAGGAGATTGAAGGGATTGATTTTAAAGGAGCGCTCAAGGTGCTCGCCGACAAGGCCGGAGTCACACTTCTAGAAGTGAATCCGGCGCTCCGTTCGGAAAAAGAACAGCTCTACGAAATTTTAGAGGAAGCGACAAAACTCTTCCAGTGGAATCTTATAAAAAACAAAGAGGCGCTTTCGTATCTCTATGGGCGCGGCGTAACGGCCGATACCTTGAAGCAGTTTCGCATCGGTTTTGCTCCGGAGAGTTGGAGTTTTGTGCGTGACGCGCTCGCAGCCAAGGGATTCAAGGAACAAGAAATGGAAAAAGCGGGGCTCGTTATCAAATCGCCGAAAGGATATTACGACAGGTTCCGCAGTCGCATCATGTTCCCACTTGCCGACAGCGCAGGGCGTGTCGTCGGCTTTTCGGGGAGGATATTCGGAGACGAGGAAAATAAAATGGGAAAATATATCAACAGTCCCGAAACGATACTTTTCAGCAAGTCCCAACTGTTATATGGGTATGACAAGGCAAAATCGGAGATACGGAAACAAAACGCGTGCATATTAGTAGAAGGGCAAATGGATCTTCTTATGGCGCACCAGGCGGGGTTTTCCAACACGGTTGCCGTGTCAGGCACCGCACTTACCGATTCACATGTGCGCATGATAAAACGTATGGCGAACACGCTCATCATAGCTTTTGACGCCGATCCTGCCGGCAACTCGGCATCTGGCAAGGGCGCTCTCACCGGCATGTCCCTTGGTATGGATGTAAAAGTGGTGCCGATGCCGCAAGGGCTTGACCCGGCCGATGTGATTGCCAAGAATCTCGACCTGTGGAAGAAAAATCTGAAAGAGGCAAAGCACATCGTTCATTTTTATCTTGACATACTGGAAGAAAAACATCTCGAGTCCCGAGAGTTTCGCATCGCAGTGGGGAAACTCGTTCTTCCTTTCATTAAGCAGATGGGAAACAAAATAGAGCAGGCGCATTTTGTTGAAGAAGTTGCAAAGCGACTCAGTATTCCGCAAGAGCCGATCTGGGCGGAACTGGAAAAGATGCCGCTTCCTAGTGCGTCCGGAGATCTGAAAGAAGAGGTAGAGCCAATACTCAAAGAAATTCCGCGCGGCAGAAAAGATATCATTGAACAGCAGATCATGAGCATTCTTTTTTGGCAGGAGAGTCTTAAAAAACCGGCCATATCAATAGGAAATCAGGAGAAACATTTGGAGGACGTTGTCGGTCGGCAACGCATGGAGAAGTTAAGGCAAGTGTCTGCCGACGAGAAACGAGAGCGCGTATTTGAGGTAGAGATCTACTTTGAAGGGGAAAGAGACGTGGGTCATGAGCTTGGTGAACTCTTCACGCAATTGGAGAAAGAAGCGGCGCGAAATGCCTTTGCCGTCGCCATGGGGGAGCTCAAAGAAGCCGAGGAGAGTGGCGACACAACCCGCGTCTCCAAGCTCTTACAGAAATGCCAGGAACTTGCAAAACAGATAAAGTGGGGCTAGTGTATGCACATGTGCTTGTTAGCAGAGAGAATTTTAATATATAATACGATAATTACGTGATATGAATAAGACGAAGAAAACCACAAAGAAGCAGGCAAAGAAAAGCACGCTCCCCAAGAGAAAACACGCTATCCTCAAAGCGAAGAAAGTCCTCAAAAAAGGAGCAAAGAAATCAGGGCGCACTAAAGCGCGTGTGTCGCGTGTCGCCCTCAAAAAGAAGCCCGTTTCTCAAGTGGGAAAAAAGGGAGTCAAAGTGTCCGCAAAAAAACCACCGCGAGCAAGCAAAAAGAGAGACGCATTGGAGCAAAAACTTGACCAGTTGTTGGCAAAGGGAAAAGAACGCGGTTTTGTCACCTATGATGAAATTTTAAAGTCGTATCCGCACATTGAAGACAACGTTGTATTCCTTGATGAGCTCTACGAAAAGTTTAACGTGGCCGGGGTTGATATTTTGGAAGGGGGAGGGCTTTTGGTGGCCGACGAGGATCTCGTGATACACAAGGGCTATAAAAAAGATTCTTCATACGACTCGGTGCAAATGTATCTGAAAGAGATAGGGCAGTACCCGCTGATCTCCGCGCACGAAGAAAAGGAGCTCGCAAAACGCATTGAAGCAAAGGAGGAGGAGGCGGTCAATCTGCTCGCGCGCGCAAACCTTCGCCTTGTGGTCTCTATTGCGAAAAAATATATCGGGCGCTCTCCCGATCTGACGCTTCTGGATCTTATTCAAGAAGGGAACCTGGGACTCTTCAAGGCAGTGAGCAAGTTTGACTGGAGAAAGGGATATAAATTCTCCACGTATGCTACCTGGTGGATCAGGCAGGCGATCACACGCGCACTCGCAGATCAATCGCGCACCATTCGTATTCCGGTCCATATGGTGGAAACGATCGCTAAATACAAGCAAGTGCTCAAGCGTTTGTCGCAGGACTTGGGGCGTGATCCGCTACCCGAAGAGATCGCGACCGAAATGGGTCTTGAAGTTGATAAGATCCATCACATCAGGAGCATTAACCAAGAAACCGTTTCGCTGGAGAAACCTATCGGCGATGATGAAGACTCAACATTAGGAGAGTTTATTCCCGACGATAAAATCCTTTCTCCGGATCAGGAATCCGCGCGCCGCATTTTGCGCGACCAGGTGAACGAGATCATGAATGATCTGTCGCCGAAAGAAAGAAAAATATTGGAAATGCGCCATGGCCTCTCCGATGGCGTCATGCATACTCTTGAAGAAGTAGGGAAGGAGTTTGGCGTGACACGAGAGCGTATCAGACAGATCGAAGCAAAGGCGCATGAAAAGATACGGCAGCACGAAAACGTAAATAGGTTGCAGAATTATTAAGGAAAAGTTAAAAAGCGCCACACTTTGGCGCTTTTTAAGCCAAAGAAGTGACAATAGCGAAATCTTTACAATTACAATAATTTATTGTAATATATTACGACATGACAAGTACGCGTACGAAAGAAAAAAAGGTGCCCAGTGGCCTCTCGGAGGAACTGGTGCGCTATATATCGGAGAGTAAAAAAGAGCCCGCATGGATGCTTAAAAAGCGTCTGGAGGCACTTGCACTTTACCAAGAGACTGCGCTTCCATCGTGGGGTCCTGACCTGTCGGGCCTTGATTTGGAACACATGGAATACTATGCGGACCCGAGTGTGTCCGAAAAAGACACCTGGGCGGAATTGCCAAAAGAGATCGTGGACACGTTTGATAAGCTCGGCATTCCCAAGGCGGAGCGTGAATATTTGGGCGGAGTGGGCGCGCAGTACGATTCGGGCGTCGTGTATCATCACCTGAAGAAAACACTTTCCGATAAGGGAGTGATTTTTGAAAATATGGATGTCGCTTTGCAAAAATATCCAGAATTGGTGCGAAAATATTTCATGACTGAATGTGTACCGGCAAAAGATCATAAATTCACGATGCTCCACGGAGCTCTTTGGAGCGGGGGCACGTTCATTTATGTTCCCAAAGGAGTTACAGTTGATCTGCCGCTTCAGGCGTATTTTTGGATGAATCGCAGGCAGAGCGCGCAGTTTGAGCATACGCTTATCATCGCTGACGAAGGTTCATCGGTGGAATACATAGAAGGATGTTCGGCGCCTCGTTATAATGAATCTTCGCTTCACGCGGGGTGCGTGGAGCTTTTCGTTTTGAAGGGAGCAAAGATCAAATATATCAGCATAGAGAACTGGTCTCAGAATACTTATAATTTAAATACCAAACGCGCGATAGTTTCCGAAGATGGCGAGATCAAATGGGTGAACGGCAATATGGGATCCGGTGTCACGATGCTCTATCCCTCTTCGGTGCTTATAGGGGAGCGTGCCAAATCTGACAATTTAGGCATCGTCATCGCGGGTCGGGGGCAAGTACAGGATACCGGCGCAAAAGTGATACATCTCGCGCCGCACACCTCCTCAACGATCCATTCTCGCTCCATTTCCAAGGACGGAGGAGTGGCAAATTATCGCGGATTGATAAAAGTATCTCCGAAGGCTTCGTACACTTCCTCTTCACTTGTGTGTGATTCACTGCTTTTGGATGAACATTCAAAAGCGAATACCTATCCCGCAGTAGAGAATGCCAACGACAAGGTGGAGATCAGCCACGAGGCGCGCATCGGCAGAATAGGGGAGCAGGAGATATTCTATTTGGAGAGCCGAGGGCTCTCGGAAGAAGACGCGGTGCGCCTCGTCGTGAATGGTTTTGCCGGACCGATCATCAAAGAACTGCCGCTTGAATATGCCCTTGAATTGAACAAGATCATTGAATTGGAAATGGGCAAGGGAACGAGCAGAGGAATTAATAGAGTAGAATGACATGTTAGACCCCACGATCATAAAAAAAGATTTTCCCATATTTGAAAGCAATCCCTCCCTTGCTTATTTGGACAGCGCCGCGACCTCTCAGACACCGTTTTCGGTTGTTGCGGCGATGGATGAATATTACAAAAGCTACCGCGCCAACATTCATCGCGGCACCTATGATCTAAGCGAGACGGCAACGGACAAGTATGAGCACGCGCGAGAGACCGTGGCGCGTTTTCTTTCCGCAGAACCGGAGGAGATCGTCTTCACCGCAGGCTCTACCCTGGCCTCAAACATGCTTATTTACAGCCTTGAAGGGACGCTCCATCTGGAGAAAGGAGATGAGATCGTTACGACGATCATGGAGCACCATTCCAATCTCGTTCCTCTTCAGGAATTAGCTTCGCGCCGCGGACTTATACTCAAACATATTCCGCTCACAGCGGAATATGAACTTGATTATGAAAAAGCGCGTGAACTGATAACCCCGAAGACAAAAATAATTTCCGTGGCGCTCGCGAGCAATGTGCTCGGTAGTATCAATGACATCAAGCGTTTGTCGGTGCTCGCGAAAGAGCAGGCAGCGATCCTCATTGTTGACGCGGCGCAAGCGGTTGGCCATATGCCGGTTAATGCTCCAGAGCTCGGATGCGATTTTTTGTTCTTCTCGGGACACAAAATGTGCGGTCCGACCGGTATCGGCGTGCTGTACGGGAAAAAGGAGAGACTTGCCTCTTTGAAACCGAGTTTCTTTGGAGGCTCCATGGTAGAGAGGGTTGATACCCGCACCGCAGAATTTGCTTCAGGCAGGGCGCGTTTTGAGGCGGGTACGCAAAATATTGCCGGGGTGATCGGTCTTGCCGAATCAATCCGCTATCTGGAACATATCGGACTCCAGAATATAGAGCGTCACGTGCAGGAACTTGTGGCCATAGCCACCCTGCAACTCGGGGACATTCCGGGGGTGCGCATGTACAATCATGCTGACGCGCGCAAAAATGCAGGCGTTGTCTCTTTTCTGGTTGAAGGAATACATCCTCACGATGTAGCGGAAATCCTCTCCAGGGATGGGGTTGCGGTGCGTTCGGGGCATCACTGCGCACAGCCGCTCATGAGCGCACTTGGCGTAACGGCTCTCGTCCGGGCATCTTTTTATTTATATAATTCCAAAGAGGACGTTGATAAACTTGTTCTGGGGATCAAGAAAGCGCAAAATATCTTTGCTTGAAAACAAAATATGAATGAGGAAATTTATAAACAAAATATTTTAGATCATTATAAGCATCCGCACAATAAGGGTGTGCTTGCCGATTTTGATACTCAAAAAAGAGGTCGTAACGCGAGCTGCGGAGACGACCTTACGTTGTATATAAAATTTGACAAAGAACATAAGGTTAGAGATGTGGCGTTCGAAGGGGAAGGCTGCGCGATAAGCACGGCCGCCGCCTCCATGCTCACCGATGCTATCAAAGGTAAGACAACCAAAGAACTCGCACTACTCTCGCCCGGGGATGTCTATAACATGCTCGGTATTCCTATTAGTCCGGGCAGGGTCAACTGCGCGTTGCTTGCGTATAAGGCGCTCAGTGACAGCATTATAGAACCCATCTCAAAATAACAATTATGGCAAAACTCGAGATAAAAAATTTAAGCGCCGAAGTGAATGGAAAAGTCGTTGTAAACGGCGTGTCCTTAGCGGTTTCTTCGGGAGAAGTGCATGTGCTGATGGGGCCAAATGGTTCGGGTAAAAGCTCACTCTGCAATGCCATTTTGGGACATCCGAAATATCAACTCTCAGGCGGGCGCATCGTACTTGACGGGGAAGATATCACGGATTTGCCCACATATAAAAAAGCACGCAAGGGACTCTTTCTCTCACAACAGATCTTGCCGGGAGTAGAGGGAGTTACTCTCGCTACTCTTTTGCGTGAGGCACATCATCACATCAAAAACGTAACTATTCCCGTGTTGGAATTTTATAAGTATCTTGAAACACGTGCGAACAGTATCGGTATTTCCACCGATTTTCTTAAGCGTTCCGTAAACGCAGGGCTCTCCGGCGGTGAAAAAAAGCAGTCGGAGGTATTACAGCTCATGGCGCTCCAGCCGCGATTTGCTTTTCTTGACGAGATAGATTCCGGTGTTGATATTGATTCGCTCAAAAAAGTATTTGCCGGTATTGAGCTTTTGAAGGGCGAGGGAACGGGGTTTTTGCTCGTTACTCATTACACAAAGATATTTCAGCACATTTCACCCGACAAGGTGCATGTCATGAAAGATGGCGCGATTGCTCTCTCAGGCGGACATGAATTGATAAAGAAGATAGAAGAAAAAGGATTTCAGTAATACGAAATACGAATCTATACAAATATACAAATAATATGAAAACAGAAAAAGATATTCAGGAAAAATTGAAAGAAATAAAAGATCCCGAGCTTGGTATTGATATCATAACACTCGGACTCATTCGCGCTATTAAGTTAGATGACCGGCAAAAAACAGGTGTTCCCGGCGTGGAGATACTGATGACGCTTACCAGCCCTTTCTGTCCGTTTGCCGATGAGTTGATCGCTCAAATTGAGAGTACCATTGAAGGACTCGGATTTCTAGATGTGCGGGTTGAATTAACGTTTGACCCGCCGTGGGAGCCCAGTCCGGGCCTTCGCGAAACGCTTGGTATTTAAACAACAAAAAAACTCCGCAAAACTGCGGAGTTTTTTTTGTTGTACTGTCTTTACTTTGTTGCTTGGTCGGCTAACCCGGCGTCAATGATCTGTTTTACCGCTTGGTAAGGTTGCGCGCCCGAGAGAGGGTATTTCGTGCCATCCTTGGTGGTCACGATAATGCTATGAGGCGTTCCGCGTACTCCTGCGGCAATACCGCTTTGATATTGTTCTTCAACTTTTTGCGCATACCGTCCGCTTGCGAGACATGCTTCAAATTGTGCCTTGTTGAGACCGATTTCTGTTGCAATGCTGGGAAGAAGGGCAAGGTCAAGGTTGTTGTTTGAAGGAGTTATTTCAAATATTTTACCGAGATAAGCCCAGAATGCGTCATTTCCGCCGAGCTCCGCCGCGCATTCGGTCGCTTCCGCTTCTTTGTCCGCCTTTGGATGAATAGAATCTAGGGGGAAGTGGCGATATACCCACGCCACTTTGCCGTCTTTTCCGTACTCATCAATAATGCGCTGCATTGTCGGATGGAAAGTCTTGCAGAACGGACATTCCGTATCCGAGTACTCCACGATGATAATATCCGCGTTGGGACTTCCCAGCATGTGGTCATTCTCGGTTATCGGCGCAAGCGTGATTTCTGCCGCTTTTTCGGGTTCTCCCTTAGTGTCGCCCACAATCGCATCCTTACTTTTACTACTGCCACCACTGGTAAGAAAGACTGCTCCGGCGATGAGCACTCCCGCTACGATGATTGCAATGGGGATTGTGAGATTGTTCTGCTTTTCCATGAGTGCTTATTTTTATTGGTTGTTAACGTTGATATTGTACTATATCTGCTATTAATTTGGAAATACCCATACGTTTGCGTGACATGAGGAAAGAACGGGGTATAATATTAGTAACGTTGCTCCCAGTGGGGGGTGTTGGACAGTATGAGTTTGATACGTAAAAAAGCGCCAAGTTTTAAGCTTAAAGATCAGAGCGGTGTTACCCGTTCATTGTCCGACTACAAGGGACAGATGCTTCTTTTGTATTTTTACCCTAAAGACATGACCCCGGGGTGTACCATAGAGGCGGAAGTGTTCCGCGACTTAATGAAAGACTTGAACCGAGAAGGGGTAGCAGTGCTTGGTGTTTCCGCCGACAGTAGCGCGCAACACAAGACGTTTTGCGACAAGCATCATTTGAATTTTCCGCTTCTCTCCGATGAGGGAAAAGCAGTGTTGCAGAAATACGGCGTCTGGGTGGAAAAATCCATGTACGGGAAAAAATACATGGGGATAGAACGCGAATCTTTCTTGATTGATAAAAATGGAGTCGTGGTAAAGCATTACGAGAAGGTCAAACCGGCGGAGCATCCGCAGGAAGTTTTGAATGATGTTCGCGCCTTGAACAAACAATAAAAAAATCGTCCCGATTATATCGGGACGATTTTTTTATTGCCTAGCGAGTGAGCGGAGAGAAAAAGTCTTCTTTTTCTCTCCCGAACGAGCGACGGCAACAAAAGGTTTAATACCCCGCCCCTTGGGGCGGCAAAAGGATTCGCGGAGTGAATACCTTTTGGGTCCAGGGCTTGCCCTGGGGGTTTAATACCTTTTATTTCTTATCTATCGTATCTCAAATCTCATCGTCACACTGATCTTCACTTCTTGCGAACCGGGCTCAATGGAAGGTGCGGGAGGAGCATCACCGCCTATTCCGTACGCGGCTTCAGTTTTAAGACCGTAGCCATAATATGGCGTGTATCCTTCATCAAGGGAAAGGATCCTGCCAACACGGAATCCGCCCGCTTTGGCGATCGCCCGCGCCTTCTCTTGCGCTTTCGCGATTGCTCTCGTGCGCGCCTCCATTTGCAACGCGTCAGGGTCATCTATGGTAAAGGAAAGTCCGGAAACTTGGTTTGCGCCTCGTTTCGTGCTACCTGCGAGCAGTTCTCCCGCCTTATCAAAATCTCGCATCTTTACGACCACGCTTTGATTAATACTGTAGCCGACGATCTCCGGAGGGGGGCATGGTTTTGGCTCGGGATACGACGTACTCACGCCGTTATAGACCGGCCGGATATTATTGCAATCATAGGATTGATAACGCGGCTCCACGGAATATAATTGTGTTTTGATATCTTTTTTGTCCACCCCGTTCTCTTTCAGAAAATCGATGATCGCGTTTGCGGTGTTCGCGTTTTCTTTTTGAAGCGCGGGAATGTCCTTTCCGCCTTGAGTAATGACACTGAACGTGAATTCCGCCACGTCGGGAATCGCGACCACCTCTCCCTCACCGCTGACACTGAAACTGCGGAATGAGGACGGTTCAATTGACCGCGAATAAGTACTGACTAAGGCCAAGGTGGCGAACGCGAATGCGACGAGCGCGACAACACCGGCAAGCCCCAGATAATTTTTTATTTTTTCACTCATAGTGTATGTATAGTTACTTAAATTGTTAGTAATGGCTTGTATTTAGTATAACTCCCCGTATTTCTTTTTACTACGAGGATTGTTCCAAAGGATTGTCGTCGTGGAAGGCGATGTGGTGCTGTCGGATAAATGTTCCTATAAGAAAGAGTATTGTTGCCGAACCGGCGGAAAACATACAGTAAATGCAGATCGCTCCGATCAGGAAGATCTGTGCGTACACAAAATAAGCGGAGGCGAGAAATCCGACCGTGGTCGCGAACGCAAGTACGGTCGCCGCATACGTGCTTCTGTTATAGAGATACAGGAGCGCATTACTGACCGCAAAGACGTAATAAATAACACCAAGCATTGGCAGAGATACTCCCGCAATGTGCGAGTAAGGGCTTTGCGCGACTTCGTTGCACCCGCTTATTATTTCGCAAGAAAGTGATGTTCCGGTAAAGTACGCATACGCGAGATAGAGGGAATCTACGAGCCCCAGTATACCGAGTGTTAAAAATATGTAGATCAAAATATGCGTACTCTTTGAGTGGTCATTGTGCATGAGATTAGCATACCCTATTTTTTGCCCAAGAAGCAATATGTGCACAAAAGTTCAATTCCCATGGCGGACGTATACAAAAAAACCCACCGCCGCAATATGGTGGTGGGGTGGAGGGGTGATGGTCAGTGCTTATAAACAGGAGTCCCGCGTACTTTTTTAAGAAATCTTTCTTCGTCGTACTTTCGAAAGACTTGATGCATGCCGCCGAGAATCGCGTTCATGTCTTGGCATGTTTCCACCGCGAGCGCCATGACCGCCAAAGGAGCGACTTCCGGAAGATTGGATTCAAAAATCTCATCCCTCAAGTAGGGAATTTCTCCCGGCATGACCAGGTCATTCCATGAACAAGAAGTGAGTAATTCCAGTGCGTCTTGGCGGGAATATGCTTCCGGCGAAGTCCATTCCTGCTCCGGATCTACGATGCTCCCGTGCCTTCCGCACGTCGGACACATCTTGAAGTACGGCCGTGCGAGTACATCATAGGGAATTTTCATGACCGTTTCCTCCTTGTCGTAGTTGTTTCACCCAGGGGAACCAACTCCTTTTCTACATACATTAGACCAAATAATCCAAAAAAAAGCAAGCCTTCCGAAGGAATATTCTCTAGACGTCTTGAAAAATAAGGCTTTTTTGGTCCGGCATTCATTTGTTTTACGGCAGTGATGTGGTATATAATTCAATAATGGGAAAAAACATGAAGGGAATACTCATTGCTCTTGCTGTAGTGGCAGTGACGCTCGTCCTCTCCTCCGCATTCATCTTTCTTCAAAAAGACGCCGCTCCCACCGACCGATTCCAAGAAAACGCGCCAATAGGGGAGGGGGAACTTCAGGGTCCTGGCGGTTGCCGCGGAGCAGAGGCGTGCAAATCATATTGCGAACAAGATGAGCATTTGAACGAGTGCTTGAAGTTTTCTTTGGAAGCGGGTTTTATCTCTCGGGAAGAATTTGAACACATCACGGGAAGTAGTACCGATGAATTTTTCAACAAGACCAAAGAAAACAACAGTCCCGGAACATCTACGCCGAGAGAGACGCTTGAGGCGACTACTTCGTTTAATAGCATATAAAGGGTATTAAACCCTTTGTTATGTCGTCGCTCGGATGGAATGAAAATCTCCACCGCTTCGCGGTTCCGGTTTTCATCCCGCTCCTCGCTAGACATAATAAAAAGCATATTAATTTTTATGCAAAACCCGGAACAATTCAAACCTCAAAGTAATGAAAATAAAAACGAGCGAGAAAAGAGACCTCTCGTGGACCGAAATACAAGAGCATATCTCCTTGAGAAATTAGTGTTGGATATGGCGAAAGCATACAAAGGCGAGCCGGTGCCGGAGTTGCAAAACAGCGAGAAACTCAATGAGAATGTCCCAATATCCAAGAGGACGGCGCTCATATCTGATTATGTGATGAACGAACTATTGGCGCGTTTGCACAAAGAGAACGATGAATTGAACAAGGCCATTCGGACGGGGTCTGGTGGAATGAATGTCGCGAACGCCAGTGAGCAGATAAAGAAAAACAGCACGTATATTGATATGATTGAAGGGAATTGCATAAAGAGCCTTGATGCTGTCGCGGACGAGGTCCTCTTCTCGAAAGAAGATTCTCTATAGGTACCGGTTAAGAAAATCGCGCTCCTCCTTCATGCAAAATCCACAAGATCAAGGGAGGTTGTGTTTGTCGCACATTTCGTGTATTCTTGTAGCTGTGAGAGCCATTTTTTCGGGCTCTTTTTTAGTCACTTTGAGTTACGAAACTCCAATTCCGCGCCTTTTCCCTCAATTTCGGCTGCGACTTGTTAAAAATTACTCACCATATACGCCGTATATGGCTCATAATTTTTACCTTCATCTCGCCTGAAATTGAGGGAAAATTCATCGAAAGCGAGTTTCGTAGCTCAAAGTAATCAAGAAAACATGGAAATTAGAAATATTGCAATTATCGCCCACGTTGACCACGGGAAAACGACCATTACTGATGCTATTATGCGCCAAACAGGGGAGTTTCTTCCCGGAATGAGCATGGATACCAATACGCTTGAAAAAGAGCGTGGCATTACCATATATGCTAAAAATACCTCTATAAACTACGCGGGCACCAAGATCAATATCGTAGATACCCCCGGCCACGCAGACTTTGGTTCGGAGGTTGAACGCGTGCTCCGATCCATTGATTCAGTGCTTCTCATTGTGGATGCGCAGGAAGGTCCCATGCCGCAAACCCGTTTTGTGCTCAAAAAGTCACTGGAGCTTGGATTGAAACCGATCGTTGTTATCAACAAGATCGACAAACCGGCGGCGAATCCGAAGCTTGCGGAAGAGCAGGTGTTGGAATTGTTTATGGAACTTGGCGCAAGCGACGAACAGCTTGACTTCACTACCGTGTACGCGATCGGCCGTGAGGGGGTTGCGAAGAAAGCTTTGGAAGATGAGTCAACAGATCTTACTCCGCTTCTTGATACCATTCTTGAAGAAGTGCCGCCTGCGCAAGCTCTGATCGACGCACCGCTTCGTACGCAGGTTTTTAATCTCGGATATGACAATTTTCTCGGACGCCTCGCGGTAGCGCGCGTGTATGACGGCGTGGTACACGCAGGCGACGCGGTGTTTATAAAAAAACCAACCGGAGAAACTCGCAGCGGGAAGATCACAAAAATTTTCACCTTTAAGGGAGTTTCTCGCAATGAGGTTACCGAAGCGCCGGCTGGCGATATTGTCATGATTGCGGGACTTCCGGACATCTTTATCGGAGAAACCATTACCACGGACGAAAGCGCACAACCTCTGCCTGCGATCAAGGTGGACGAGCCGACGATCACCCTGGATTTCTTGGTGAATGATTCTCCTTTCGCCGGGCGAGAGGGAAAATTTGTGACGGGGCGACAGATCCGCGAACGGCTTGAACGCGAGCTTGAGGTCAATGTGGGACTCCATGTTGATTTCGGCCAGGGTAACAGTTTTAATGTGTCCGGAAGAGGAGAGCTCCACGTTGCGGTCTTGCTTGAAAATATGCGCCGAGAGGGCTATGAGATGCAGGTTTCACAACCGCGCATCATCATCAAGGAGGAAGGAGGAGTGAAGCTGGAGCCGTATGAAGAGGTTACGATTGACGTGCCGAGCGAGTATCAAGGTGCGGTGATTGAAAAGCTTGGCAAACGAAAGGGACTCATTCGCGGCATGGTCCAGCATGAAAATACCATTCGCCTTGTTCTTGAAATACCGACGCGCGGACTCTTGGGATATCGCGGGCAATTTGTTATTGATACAAAAGGTGAGGGAATCCTTGCGAGCCGAGTTATCGGGTTTAAGCCATACGCGGGAGAGATACCCAAGCGTGCCACGGGCTCCATGGTTTCCATGACGCGCGGGAAAGCTCTTGGTTTTTCACTTTTTAATTTGCAGGAAAGAGGAGTGCTTTATATCAACGCCAACACCGAGGTTTATGAGGGGATGGTGATCGGGAATACTTCAAAGGGCGAAGAGATGATGGTGAACCCGATAAAAGGAAAACAGCTCACCAACATGCGCGCTTCCGGTTCTGATGAAAATATCATGCTCATACCTCCGCAAGAACTTACCATTGAGTCGGGGCTCGAGAACATGTCCGGAGACGAATATCTTGAAGTTACGCCGAAAAGTGTGCGACTGAGAAAAAAATATCTTACTGACGCGGATCGCACCAAGGCTAAACGGCAAGAAACGGCGAAGTAATACGAAAAGAAAAAACACCCCCATTTCTGGGGGTGTTTTTTCTTTTCGATTAGACTCGGTTAACGTTCACGGCGTTGGGACCCTTTTGGCCCTCAGCTACCTCGAATGTTACCTTATCGCCTTCACGAAGATCGTTGAACTGAACGTTCTGCAACTCATTTGAGTGGAAGAAAAGATCTTTCTCCGCACCTTCTCGTGCGATGAAACCGAATCCTCGATCAGTCAAACGTGTGATTGTTCCTGTTTGCATGACTATAAGAGAAACTACTTGGATAAATTTTCAAATACAGTGGACTGTAGATAAAACCCGACTCCGCTCCTCTTACAGATCTGCTTTGATACTCTCTATCTAAGCATAGTATGCTAAAATTGTCAACAGATATTCAGGGGAAAACCATCGTTGCCTCTGGTGATAGGTTAATTATATGGTGTCCTGTATACTGATATTAACCATGAGCGCGCAAGGGAAAGAGTTCCACGACTATATTATATATGATGTTTTTCGGGGCGTGCCTGACATTTCCTCCAAGGGGATGTTTGGCGGGTTTGGTATATATAAGAGCGGCTTTATCTTTGCCATCATCACCTCGGAAAGTGAACTTTATTTTAAAGGAGACGAAGCGCTCAAAGAAAAATTTAGAAAGTACGAGAGCCATCCTTTCATCTATGCCGGTCACAAAAACAGAGAACCGATTGAGATGCCATACTTTAGTGTGCCGGAGGAGATTATGGAGAACAAAGACCTACTTGCCTTGTGGATAGAGGATTCAGTGGAAGTAAGCAGAAGGTCCAAGAAGAGCAAGGAGAGATAGAGAGTCTTGTTCAAACAAAAAAAGAGCCCGTTCATTCGGGGGCTCTTTTTCAGAGAGAGTTTTGACTAGACTCTCACTTACAGAAACTTAATTTTGTCAGCGAATTGTCCGATAAGGGGAAGCGGTTTCTGCTCGCCGTTGATCGCGTGCATGATACCCATGACAAGCAATACCAACAGCGCGACGTTCAACAACGACGAAAGACCAATAAAGCCGAAGCCGAAGCCAAAACCATAGAGCATTCGCGAAACAACCATCACGATGATATAGGCGATAAATAATACGAAACCTTGCTTGACGTGATATTTCACAAAAGGATCATTTTTCGCATCGGTTAAAAGGGGAATAAAGAAGAGGATATAAGCCACGATAGCCATCATAGTGTTTTGTCCTTTCTTTTGTCCCTGTGGTGCTTGTTGTCCTCCGCTTACCGGAGACGGATTTTGAGTATTTTCGTCCATAAAAATAAATGTATTATTAATAAAACACACAGCAAACCTCCTTTCAAAATATATCAAATCCCGGGCAATATATCAAAGGATATCTCTCAGAGTGTCTTACTTTGTCCAAAACCTCATACTATTCGAACGTTCGCAAAAAAAGAACCCCGATCGGGGTTCTTTGGTGTAATGAAAGGTCTGTAGTTTAGGTTTTTTGGATGTAAACGACATAGGTACCGTCGTTGTCGTCGGACTTGAGAAGTTTGTTGCGGGTCTGCCTGCAGAAGATTTTGCTATTATTGACCAATTCGCGATCAGTCGCGATGATTTTCAGAACTTGACCGCTCTCGAGTTTTTCGATCTCCTTTTTGGTTTTAAGAATAGGAAAGGGGCAATGCATTCCTGACACATTAAGCTCTCGGTTGCAGTTTGTCATAATCTCCATTATTTCCCTTTATACAGAGTGTTGAAAAAGAACTACCGTAACATCTTATAGGATAAAGATAAAAGAGTCAATAAAAACAATGTTTTTATGCTCATTGGCTCAAGAAAATTTATATTTTTTAGGATGAAAAGAAGATAGGGAAGTATCTATTCAAAAAGAAACCCCCTTACCAGTGCATGGTAGGGGGGTAAAAGGAACTTGCAAGTAACCGAGTTTCGGTCAGAAGTTAAAGACGAGATTGGCAGTCGTGAGGCTGATATCGGTTTTTCCCGTCACGTACTCGTCGCCGACATCGTTGACGCGTTCGTGTTCAAAACGCAGACTGAGCTTCTTTGCCACTTTGACATTAATGCCGACACCTAACATTGAACTTGTGCCGGTTGCGTCATCGGACCCGCTGAAACTTTCGGGACTTATGTTGTCAACGTAAGCGTAGCTTGTTGTTGCGTTCCAACGAAGCATGCCGACCTTGCCGAATAATGAAACCTTGCTACCAATCGGCAGAATGCCCATCATGGAAACACCGAGACCTGTCGCGCTCCATTCTCCCGTTGAAAGGGCTTTTTGCGAGCCCTTTGAAGCGGAAAACGACGATGTGAATTTCCCAAAATCAGCATACTGGCCCTCAACCGCGACATAGCGGTTTATACGGTACCCGCCGAACACTTTTTTGCCGGTTGCGGTTTCGTCCATAACGAACGAAGTGCTAAACCCAGGGTAGGATTGCAACATTTCCTGGACACCGCTTACGTCGAAAGCACTTTTGCTTTGACCTACTCCGCCGCCCACGTACCAGTTTCCCGCGAGGGAGACACTGGGCAGGAAGGCGAATGTGGCAAGCAACATGCTGAAAACAGCAGAGAGAAAAAATTTCATGGGAACACCTCCAAATGAGAAATAGTTGAAATTACTTTGTATTATACAACAACTGCCGACAGACGACCCCACTAGTGCATAGTTTTGCCTCCGCGGGCTTTTTCCCCTGTTAGGTGTTGATTTTGAAAGGACCGCACAGACCGTACTTCTTTTGGAACATTACTTCAGCTTGCTCGCTTTGTCAACCCCTTGTAATAGTCTTACGTTTTTCTTGAAATCCTTGTCTTGCCGCCAACCACAGAACAAAAAACCGCCGACATTTGGTCGGCGGTTTTTTGTTCTGTAAATAGAAAATAGCTTAATTTGATCCGGGTATTGCAACACTCACCGTAACGCTCACTTGCCCGCTTCCTTCGTCAGTGGCGATTTGGACACCGAAAGTTCGCTCATCTTTTTGGGCGACAAGCATGGTGACTGTCCCCATTACCAGCGTCTGTTCTATCTTCCACCCCTCTGAAGCAAGTTCTCTTTTGTAAAAGTCAACGACTGTCTGCTGTTTATCCGGTGTCGTAAACATTACCATCGCTCCGGCTTCTCCGGTTTGCGGATTAGATGATCCGGAATACTGAATACTTGCGTTAGGGTATTTCGGAGCATCATTTGGCCAATTGTCCGGCAGGCTGTTAGCTCCGATTGTTACCGTACCGTCTTCATTTGAATACGTAGCGGAACCATCAATATTCCTATCTATATCCACTCCCGGTATAGATGGTATGGATGTTCCCAACCCACCTGACCCCCTTGTGAAAAACCACCCGACAAGAAGAATGACCACGACGCCGATGACTGCGTATAATACCTTTTTTGATTTATTGTTTTCTTGCTCCATATTAATTATTTAAATTGATAATACTCTCAAAAATTCACCCGCTCCACTATCAAGGAGATTCCCGGGATCTGTGTTTAGCGTATCGACCATAATTAAGATATTACTTCCTGCAAAAAACGTCACAAAGGCAATCTGTTTAAATAGTATACCCGCCCTGACTTTTTGTCTATTAAAATCGGTAGGAGACTTAATATTTTCCTCGGGAAAGGAAAAAGGGTACCTGACTTCCTCTTCCTTTTATATAAAAACTAAAAATCACCGAAGGGGGTGAGTTTTATGATACTATATATTTATGAATAAAAGAGCAGGCATTTTCATCATTCTCGTACTTGCTCTGGGCGCTGTATCTGTTTTTTTGAGCCAAGAACAAAAGATATTCCGAGCCGCTATTGATCCTGGTTACAAAGATTCACGTCTTTCAGTTGAGAAAAGGGTCATCAATCTGCTCTCGCAAATGACTCTGGATGAGAAGATTGGACAGATGGCGTTGGTTGAGAAAAACAGTGTTCATGACATAAAAGATGTCCCCCTCTATGGATTGGGCGGAATATTGAGCGGTGCGGGAGGCAAGCCCGCGAATAATACTCCCCAAGGTTGGCTTGATATGGTAACGGGGTACGGAGAAGCTTCTCGTTCATCGAGACTTGGTATTCCCGTGCTGTATGGCGTAGATGCGATTCATGGGCACGGGAATGTCCCCGGTGCCACCATTTTTCCTCATGCGATTGGTTTGGGTGCGGCTCATGACAGAGAGTTAGTGAAGAAGGTCGCTGAAGCGACAGCAGAGGAGGTGAGAGCGACTGGGATTTTTTGGGTTTTTTCGCCGAATCTTGACGCGCCGGAAGATATTCGCTGGGGGAGGACCTATGAAGCTTTTTCAGACGACCTTGAGATCAATGCGGACTTAGGATCGGCATATGTACAAGGACTTCAGGGTGCCGCAACAGATAAAGTTGAAATGGTTGCCACAGCCAAGCATTACGTTGGCGCCGGAGGAATGCAATGGGGAAGTTCAAGCAATAAAAATTTCAAAATTGATCAGGGTACAACAAAAGCTAGTGAAAAAACCTTGCGCGAATTTTACCTCCCTCCCTTTAAGGCGGCAGTTCGGGCCGGAGTGCTTTCTGTGATGACGGGACTCAATAGTTGGGGAGATGAAAAAATTTCCGCTAACAAATATCTCATTACCGATATTTTGAAAAAGGAAATTGGTTTCAAGGGTTTTGTTGTTTCTGACTGGTATGGGGTCTACGAGATTCCGGGAGGGGAATATACCGCCGCCGTGACGGCGATAAATGCCGGAATAGACATGGTGATGCTCCCCTATGACTACAAAACATTCATTAAAAATGTTGAAAAGGCGGTTCGTAAAGGCGACATAGCGGAAGAGCGAATTAATGACGCGGTTGTGAGGATATTGCGGGCAAAGTTTTCTGTCGGTCTATTTGAAAAAACACCGGAAGGCAACCTTGAAATAATTGGTTCAAAAGAGCATCGGGCTCTGGCGCGCGAAGCCGTATCAAAATCATTGGTTCTTTTGAAAAACGAAAACCAAACATTACCACTTTCGTCCGACGTGAAGCGAATCTTTGTGGCGGGAAGCGCCGCCCATAATACGGGGAGACAAAGCGGCGCCTGGACAATAGAGTGGCAAGGAATAGACGGCAATGCGATTCCCGGGGCAATATCAATACTTGAAGGTATAGAGAAGAGTGCGGGCTCGGGTACACAGATTGTTTATGACGCGAATGCCCGTTTTGTAGCCGATGAAGATCTAGCTGACGTTGGAATTGCGATTGTCGGAGAGAAACCATATGCCGAAGGGTGGGGAGATAACGCGAATCCGATATTATCTCCGGAAGACCTTGAGATTATTTCGTTGCTAAGACAGACAAGCAAAAAACTGCTCGTCATTATCGTATCAGGCCGACCACTTCTTTTACCTGACGAAATGGAGCAGTGGGACGCGATTATTGCCGCATGGCTTCCGGGCAGTGAGGGTGATGGCGTAGCTCCAGTTTTATTTGGTAAAAGATCATTTAGTGGGAAACTGCCATTGCCCTGGCCTGCAAACCTTGATCAATTACCATTTTCACATGAGGGGAAAGCTTCCGATAAAACGGAACCATTATTTCCAAAAGGTTTTGGATTATAATTATCAATGATGCTCCGCGGGAGACCTAAAAAGGGTACCTGACCTACTTTCTCTACTTTCTCCACTTTCTTTATCAAAGTTCGGCACTTTTTCTCAATGCATGCCGGATAAAAGGGAAGAAGAGGTGCAGGCATTTTGCCCGCGGAGCCAGAACTGGTAAAGCCCTCCCCAGAGAAGCGCAAGACCTTCTACGAAACCCTAGCGAGACTACTTGCGGAGGTCGAACAATATAAG
>JBBTVG010000030.1 GCA_038063375.1 Patescibacteria group bacterium | reverse complement strand
CATTGTTTTCTTAGGTGCGAAGCGACTTAGAAAACAAGAAGTGCCCGTGTGGTGCCCATAACCCCAGAGACTCTAGAACTCAAGAAAAAAACGGTTGATCACATGATCAACCGTTTTATGTAACATATCCACTATCGTACCTCTTTAATGAGCTCACGCGCGACGACCATTTGACCTCCGCATTCCTTACATACATACGGTATGTCATCAAAATTAACGACGGAAGAGAAGCAGTCTTCGCAGGCAAACATATTATTACGCTCGGTAACGCCGAAACGATCGTAGAACGAGATGAACGTGAAGGCTTTTTCACACGCTGTGATGCTGGACAAGATGCTCTTGAGGGCAGCCTTGTCGGGAGCACTGGTGAGTTTTCTCCTGGCATCTTCAAGGGAGCAATTCTCTAAGTGCGCCATGGTGTTACCGATTACATCAAGCTCACAAAAAGGGCATTTGGGGCTTGTATTCATGGGTACCTCCTTTTCCAAAGACCGAGTATATCAACTTGAAAACCATCTATTTCAGAGTATAGTGATAAATATGAGCAATGTCAAAGATATTATCGGTTTAATGAAAAACCCCTCTTCAAAAGATGTGGCGCTTGTCACAAAGGCTTTTGCCGTGGCGCAAAAAGCGCACGAAGGACAGACGCGTCTCACGGGGGAACCCTACATTGAACACGTCTTTGAAACAGCCAAAACACTGGCACAACTGCACATGTGCGCAGAGTCAATTGCGGCAGGACTCTTGCATGATACCCTGGAAGACGGGCGGCTTTCGGCGGAAGACCTCAAAAAAGAATTCGGTGAGGGAATTTTTTTCCTGATCAACGGGGTTACCAAGTTGGGAAAACTCAAATATCGCGGTCTTGAGCGGCACACCGAGAGTTTGCGAAAACTTTTCGTGGCAACTGCAGAAGATGCCCGAGTACTCATCATTCGCCTTGCGGACCGGCTCCATAACGTACGGACGCTCGCGGGGCATGCTTCTCCCGAAAAAAGAGCGCGTATCGCGATAGAAACACTGGAGATATTCGTACCTCTTGCGGACCGCCTTGGAATGGGACACCTGCGAGGTGAAATGGAGGATTACGCGTTTCCCTACGCCTATCCCGAAGAATACAAAAAAGTGACGGAACTGCTCAAGCAGAAAAGCAAACTGAATCAGCAGTATCTTGAAAAAATACACCGCTCGCTCTCAAAAAAGCTTGCCGAACAGGGTCACACCCACGTCAAAATAGACTATCGCATTAAGCGCATGTACAGCTTGTTCAAAAAACTTCAGCGCAATGAAATGGATATTGATAAGATCCACGACGTCGTTGCGCTACGCGTTTTAGTGCCCACAGTCGGAGACTGCTACAGCGTGCTCGGCATTGTCCATAACATATGGAGACCGCTTCCCGGGCGAATCAAAGATTACATTGCAACCCCGAAATTGAATGGCTACCAAAGTCTGCACACTACCATCTTTACGGGCGATGGAGGCATTGCTGAGATCCAAATTCGTACCAAAGAAATGCACGACGAAGCTGAATATGGTATCGCTTCACACCTTTCGTACAAGGAAACGGAAGACGGCACAGAGCACCTGCAAAAACGCTTTGAAAAACAATTGCCCTGGATCAAACAGCTTTTGGAGTGGCAGAAAAATGTACCCCAATCGGGAGAATTCATGGAACACCTGCGGACTGAATTCTTCAAAGATCGTGTCTTCGTGTTCACTCCCGATGGGGACGTGATTGATCTGCCGGAAGAATCATCTCCTATTGATTTTGCTTACGTGATTCACACGGATATCGGCAACCACCTCTCCGGGGTAAAAATAAACGGAAAGATGGTATCGTTGGATACTAAATTAAAAACGGGAGACATTATAGAAATTGTAACAAAAAAAGGCGCGCACCCAACCACGAAATGGCTCAAGTACGCGAAAACCGCACTGGCAAAAAAACAGATTCGCTCCGAAACGGCGAATGAAGGACTCTCCCTGAAAAGCTTTTTCCCGAATCTTGGGAAAAAATGACTAGATTGAAAAATTTTTCACCGAATATAGACCGT
Source organism: Patescibacteria group bacterium (assembly GCA_038063375.1). Taxonomy (NCBI): domain Bacteria; species Patescibacteria group bacterium. The sequence goes on along the minus strand of JBBTVG010000030.1, from coordinate 1,497 downwards.
CGTCTTCTGTAGTTGGAGTGGCTTCTTTTTCAGTGACGACTGTCTTAATGGGGGCGGCTTCGTCCTCTTCTGGGGGCTCGGTATCCATTCCTTCTATTGCCACTCCGACAGAAGACTCTTCATCTGCTGTCGCCATAACCTGCCTACCGGCAGGCATGACCGGCGGTGTGGAAAATACGGTGCTTGTAGCGGCACTTTTCTGCATTATTTCCAAAAGATTGCGAAGGTCATCATTAGAGAAAAAATCTATCATGATCTTTCCACCCACTTCTCTTCTGTCAATCTGCACCCGCGTTCCTAAAACGCCTTGCAACTGCTCTTCTATTTCCACGATTTCAGGGTCAAACGCCCGGTCTTTTTTGCGCACTTTGTCATACGCAATGCGGCGCGCGATCGCTTCCGCTTCCCGAACCGTCATTTTCTTGTAGGTAATTTCTTTAAAGAGCGTTAATTGTTCTTCCACTCGATCAACAAGCATCATGAGGGGGCGTGCGTGTCCTTCCGTGATCCGACCCGCCGTAAGCGCATCCAGTATTTCCTGCGGGAGTATGAGAAGACGAAGCGTATTTGAAACATACTCGCGGCTCTTCCCTACTTTCTTCGCGATTTCGCCGTGCTTGAAACCAAATTCATCCACGAGCCGCCTAAACGCAAAAGCGCGGTCAACAGGATTTAGATCTTCTCGTTGCAAGTTCTCAATGATGGCAAGTTCAAGTTTCGTGCGGTCGTCGTCTTCCGTGGCGCGGATGACAACCGGTACTTGGGACAAGCCTGCGAGGCGCGAAGCGCGCAACCGGCGTTCTCCGGCGATAAGCTCGTATTCAACGGCAAGCCCGCCGTCTTCTTTTTCAATTTCACGCCGTGTTACCACGAGCGGCTGCAGCACGCCGTACTGTTTGATGGAGTCGGCAAGCTCACGCAACTTCGCTTCGTCAAATTCTCGACGCGGCTGATACGGATTCGGCTTTATCTTGCCTGTATCAATATGAAAAATTGAATCATTGTAAAACAATTGGGACATGTGCCGTAAATGCTTAGTGTGGTAATACCTGTATTTTAACATATCTTTCGCAAGTGCAAAAATTGATTTTTGCGCAAACTTTACGTAAGATAGTGTTTACTTGCCGGAGTGGCCTGCCTCGACTTGACATCGAGTCAAGGCGGGCGGAATAATATATACATGTCACCGTGGTTTGTATACATTTTGAAAAGCAAGGAACAAAGAAAATTCTACACGGGAAAAACAGATGACCTCGAAAAGAGACTGCTTGAACACAACAGTCGGAACAATAAAGGCTACACTTCTCGCTTCCAACCTTGGGTCCTTGTTTATAGCGAAATACAACCCACTGAGAAAGTAGCTTTGCGCAGAGAGAAATACTTTAAGTCAGCAGCGGGAAGAAGGTGGTTAAAAAGAAATGTAGGATTATAAAAAAGTAATATTGCCGGAGTGGCGGAATTGGTATACGCGCACGACTCAAAATCGTGTCTCGCAAG
>JBBTVG010000029.1 GCA_038063375.1 Patescibacteria group bacterium | reverse complement strand
TTGCCGGAGTGGCGGAATTGGTATACGCGCACGACTCAAAATCGTGTCTCGCAAGGGATGGGAGTTCGAGTCTCCCCTCCGGCACAAGTGAATGAAATGAACGCAGTGCCGGAGGGGCGCATCCGTTTGCAGTAGCAAACGGGAGCAGGGACTTGAAGCCCTGTTGAGATATTTTCGGAGCGAAGCGCATGAAAATATCCAACTGGGGTACTGAATCTGTAAGATTCGAGTCTCCCCTCCGGCACAAGTGAATGAAATGAACGCAAAACAATATATAACAAATCGTCTTAAAGAAGCAGATATTGAAATAAACGGTTTGCGCTCATGGGATATTACGGTGCATGATGAACGATTTTATAATCGCGCTCTTGCATACGGGTCCTTGGGGTTTGGAGAGGCGTACATGGACGGATGGTGGGATGCGCCACAACTTGAAGAGTCATTCAACAAAGCACTGCTCGCTCGGTTTGATGAAAAGATAATTAATTGGCGAACACTTCTCTCCATATGGCCACGCATCCTCTTTACGATACTCATGGATTTTGGAAGCAAGGCACGGTCGCACAATATTGACGCACATCATTACGGCATAGGCAATGATCTCTACAAAGCTATGCTTGACCCATACATGACATATACCTGCGGATATTGGAAGAATACTGACAATTTAAACGATGCTCAAAAAGAAAAGTTTGATCTCGTTTGTCGCAAAATAGACCTTATGCAGGGGATGAGTGTTCTTGATATGGGTTGTGGCTGGGGAGGTTTCTTGAAATATGCCGCAGAAAAGTATGGCATACAAGGAGTGGGTGTTACCATAACAAAAAATCAAGTTACGTTGAGTAATGAAATGTGCAAAAACCTTCCCGTTCTCATAAAACACATGGACTACCGCGACGCAGAAGGGCGTTTTGATAGAGTTGTTTCCATAGGATTGCTTGAGCATGTTGGTCCAAAATATCACCGCGTATTTTTTGAGCAGGCAAGAAAAAGGGTAAAGGACGATGGGCTTGTGCTTGTGCACACTATTGGCGGACACATATCAAGGCGGCATGTTGAGCCATGGATAAACAAATACATTTTCCCCGGCGGCGTGGTGCCTTCTCTGGAACAGATTTCTAGTGCTTCACAAAATCTTTTTGTCATGGAGGACTGGCACAATTTTGGGTACGATTATTACAAAACACTCATGGCGTGGTTTGAAAATTTTGACAGAGCGTGGCCGGAATTAAAAAAGAGTGGAAAATATAACGAGCGATTTTATCGCATGTGGAAATATTACTTACTTTCAACCGCAGGCGCTTTCAAGGCGCGCCGCCTAGAGTTGTGGCAAATTGTTCTCTCGCCGAAAGGAGTTCCTGGTGGATATAAACCAGTGAGATAGTGTAAGTTTTTTGTTACAGCGAGCAGGGGCTTATAGGAACCCGGGTTTCTCATTCTTTATAAGAGGAAAGTCACCCTACTGTTTTTGCAAAACAAAACCCGCACCATGCGCGGGTTTTGTTTTGCGATATCTTCACCCTTTATTATGTCTAGTGAGGAGAGGAATGAAAATCGAAACCGCAAAGCGGTGGAGATCTTCATTCCGTCCGAACGACGACATAACAAAAAATATTAACCCCAGAGTAGAACTCTGGGGTTAATATTTTTTATATCTTCCCCACGAGATCAAGTCCCGGTTTCAGGGTGTCAGATCCCGGTTCCCATTTTGCGGGACACACATTTCCTCCGTGCTCGGCCACAAACTTTGCCGCCCGCAATTTCCGGAGAAGCTCCTTGGCGTTTCGCCCGATGCTGTTATCGTTCACTTCATAGGAAACGAGTTTCCCCTCGGGATTAATAATGAAACTGCCGCGAAGAGCTAGCCCTCCATCATCGCGAGGAACCAGTCCTTCGTCGTGGATATAGACACCGAGCGCTCTCGCGAGCTTCCCGGCTGGATCCGCAACCATCGGATAGGTTATCTTCCCGATCGCTTGAGATTCATCATGCCACGCCTTATGGACAAAAACCGTATCGGTGCTTACCGAGAGTACTTCCGCGTGTTCTTTCTTGAACTCTTCGTAGTGATCCGCCATGTCTTCCAATTCGGTCGGGCACACAAAGGTAAAGTCGGCAGGATAAAAGAACAAGATAAGCCACTTGCCTTTATAGTCCGCCAATTTTATCTTCTTTATCTTGTCTTCGTGGTACGCTTCAAACTCAAAAGCGGGAACCTCCATTCCTATCATATTGGTCGGCCCGCACCCTCCGCAACACTCGTTTTCTTTACAATTCATAATATGTTGATATGTTTAATTGGTAAGTAGGTTTCCATAGTATCATGAGAAAAAAATCATTGCAAAAAAGCGCCCCTCAAAAACCGAAGCTCTTGGTCATTCTGGGACCCACTGCTTCGGGAAAAAGCGATCTCGCCATCCTCCTCGCGAAAAAATTTGACGGTGAAGTGGTCTCGGCAGATTCGCGGCAGGTGTACAAAGGGCTTGATATCGGAACGGGGAAAATAACCAAAAGAGAAATGCGAGGTATTCCCCACCACCTCCTTGACGTAGCGCACCCGCGCAACATCTTTACGGTCACGAAGTGGCAGAGGCTCGCGGAAAAAGCCATCGCGGACATCGTGCGCCGCGGCAAACTGCCGATCGTTGTCGGTGGTACGGGATTTTATATCCAGGCTATCGTGGACGATATCAATGTCCCCGAAGTGAAGCCGAATAAAGCACTGCGGGCACAACTTGAACAGAAAACCGCCGCCCTACTTTTCACGATGCTCAAAAAACTTGATCCTCGGCGGGCAAAAGAGATCGATGCAAAAAACCCGCGGCGGCTTATTCGTGCCATTGAGATCGCAAAACAGTTGGGCAGTGTTCCGGACCTAAAAAAAGAGGGTTCAAAAAAATATGAGATACTGCAGATCGGCATTGCAACCGATGATAAGGTCTTAAAAGAAAAGATACGCAAACGCCTTGTTACAAGAATAAAAACGGGAATGGTTGCCGAGGCAGGGCGGGTTCACAAAGAGGGGCTTTCTTGGAAACGCATGGAAGAACTGGGGCTTGAGTATCGCTCTCTTGCGCGATATCTCCAGGGGAAAATTACAAAGAGGCAAATGACCGAGGAGCTTGCGCAGGCGATCTGGCGGTATGCGAAGCGCCAAAGAACGTGGTTCAAGAAAGACAAAAGAATTCAATGGTTCCCGCTTCAACAAAAGAAGAATATTGAAACGGTGGTGGGAAAGTTTTTGTCGTAGGGGAGGGGCCACGAGGAATTTCGACGCCTACTGCGTCAGTACCCGTTTCCGATTTGCTCGGAGCAAAACTCCTCACAAATAACAGAGAACGGCTTCGAATCCTCGACGCAAGGCATGCAGATGCCTTGCTTGGGCCTCGCACAAAAACCGCTTACGCGTTTTTGTTTGCGGGCCCACGAGGATTCGAACCTCGGTCAACGGTTTTGGAGACCGTTATTCTACCACTGAACTATAGGCCCAATTATTGTGTAAAGCGACGATCCGAATTCATCGAATCGCCGCTTTATTATAACAGGCAGTGAGGGAAAAATGAAAGTAACCTTTCATTTTGA
>JBBTVG010000028.1:40773-58783 GCA_038063375.1 Patescibacteria group bacterium | reverse complement strand
AAGGTGTGTAATTAGCGACCTCTAAATTACAGCTATATTTGTATCAAAATACAAAAAATGTTGCAACAGTCTCTCGTACTTAATGTGGATAACGTGGGGAAATTGAAGCAAGGGCCGTAAGGCCGATAGCAATGGCGTCCATTTCGTCGTCGCTCTTAACGGTTTTTTTTACTTCTATCAACCTGGTTGCCATTGCTTCCACTTGGGCCTTGGTGGCTCTTCCATACCCGGTGACCGCGATCTTTATCTGGAGCGGAGTATACTCATGAAGCGAGAGTCCAAAAGAGGTGGCTGCGTAAATAATGACACCGCGCGCTTCAGCAACGTGCATGACTGTTTTTTGGTTGGTGTTAAAAAAAAGAGTTTCTATCGCGAGCCCATCCGGCTTCCATTCTTTCGCCAATCGGGCGATCTCCGTACCGATCATATGAAGTCGTTTCGCGAAAGGTTCCTTACTTGATGTTTTAAAGCATGAAGAATACAACAAATGTTCCTTGCGGTCTTGTTTTTCCAAAACAGCAATACCAACGCGCTCAAAACCCGGATCTATGGCGAGAATTCTCATAAGTATTATTATGCCTAGTGAGGAGCGGAATGCAAACTATAGCAACGTAGTTGGGGAAGTTTGCATTCCGTCCGAGCGACGGCATAACAAAGGGTTAATACACTTTATTCGGCGTTGGTGAATACATTTTGCACATCATCACTGTCTTCCAATTCCTCAATGATCTTTCCCAACTTTTCTCCGTCTTCTTCGGAAAGAGGAACGGATATTTTCGGCACCCATTCCCCGTCTTTTTTTTCAAATGCCCAACTCGCGGCTCCTTGTTCCGCAAGTGAAGCGTCGTGTATTGATAAAAGGTGCCGAATCTCCTGAGAGGTTCTGTTTCTGTTGTCGGTGAGCCCTTCAATGATAAGCGCGGATCCCCCCGGGCCGTATGCTTCGTACACCACGTGCTCCATGTGGACTGCGCTACTATCTGTCCCTTTTTTAATCGCACGGAGAATGTTGTCGGAGGGCATATTCACCGCCCTCGCTTTTTCGATGGCGGTGCGAAGGTTGGGCGCGTTGACATCTCCTTTCGCGCTTCTTGATTCCGTGGCGATCAAGTGAGCCAGTTTTCCAAAGACTTTACTCTTCTGCGCATCCGATGCCGCCTTTTTATGTTTTATTTTTGACCATTTACTATGTCCTGACATGGTATTTTTCTATAGACCCACTGCGTAATAATTTTTCGTAACGAAATGACGAATTTTTGTGCGAAAACAGCGAAGCGCGAGGAGGTGAATACAGCGTATTCATTGACGAGCGACCTAAATTTCCACGACCGCGGAGGGAGTTGGAAATTGGAAGTACTCTTGTGGTGCGGTGGGTTGTTTGTAGCCGAAAATTCATCATTGGAGTAGAAAAGGTTATTGCGCAGGGGGTCTTATAATAGTTTTTCCTGACGCTCTCCCGGGAGATCGTGCCCAAGGTGGCGGTACGCCCTGTTGGTGGCGGTACGTCCGCGCGCCGTACGCTCCAAGAGCCCCAATTGGATAAGGTAGGGTTCGCTCACTTCTTCAATCGTTCCTTCCTCTTCCGATATGGCGGCTGAAATGGTGCCAAGGCCTACCGGTCCGCCCGCAAATTTAGTAATAATGGTTTCCAGTATTTTTCTATCAAGGGCATTGAGTCCCAACTCATCAATATCAAGAAGCATGAGTGCTTCCCGCACCGTTTCTTTGGAGAGCTTTCCTCTATGCACCTGTGCGAAATCGCGGCATCGCTTTAAGAGGTAGTTTGCGATGCGCGGCGTAAAGCGACTGCGCTTTGCGATTTCATCCGCCGCTTCATCGTCTATGGAGACCCCCAAGATGTGCGCCGATTGATTGATGATTTTTTTCACCTCACCGGTTGTGTAGAATTCCAAACGGAACGTTCCGCCCGAGAAACGGGAGCGAAGCGGAGAAGAGAGCAGAGAAATACGCGTGGTGGCCGCGATCAAGGTGAACGGCGGCAGATCAAGCTGAATGGTGCGCGCCGAAGGGCCTTTGCCGATGATGATATCAAGAGAGCCGGACTCCATGGCAGGGTAGAGGACCTCCTCAATGAGCTTATTGAGTCGATGGATCTCGTCTATGAAGAGAATGTCTCCCGGAGAGAGGTTGGTGAGGATGGAGGCAAGATCGCCAACCTTTTCAATCGCCGGTCCCGACGTCGCGCGCATCTGGGTGCCGCTCTCTATTGCGATCAAATGGGCGAGCGTCGTCTTCCCTAACCCCGGTGGACCATAAAATAACAGGTGTTCGGGAGGATGGTTGCGCTCTTTTGCGGCCGTCAACAGGATCTTCAGGTTGCGTTTGATATTTTCCTGGCCGATATAGCCATCCCAAGACTGCGGACGCAGTGTGTGGTCCAAAAAAAGTTCATCCGGCGGCACTTCCGCCTCTTTGGAGTCCCGAGAATCGGAGGTGTCGCCTGTCAGGGACACTTTGGGCTCTTTGTCGTGGTTACTTGACATAAAATATATTTCATGATAAGGTGTTATCTGTACAACAAGGAGTTCCGGAAACTCCTTCTCAGTTCTATTCAGCACATAATCCTCTAAGCAACTAACGTGGGTGTTAATTAAGGACGCCTTGGTTGCACGTTTCGGCGTGCGTACTGAAACTATCCTGATAATAACTCCTCACTTTTGGTACCCATATATTGAAAGGATTGCTTAGAGGATTATGGGCTGAATGATCAACACCAGGCACAAATAACTTTTTGCTTGGTGTTTTTTTGTGAAAGAACAACAATCTTTTCTTCGGTCATACCGCCTCCAAATCCACCACTCTCCGCAATTCATCAAGTGAAGTGATGCCGGAAAGTACCTTGATTATACCATCTTCTCGCATATCAAGAATATTTTGAGGGATGGCGGCTTTTTTTATCTCTCGCGCGGAGGGATTTGAGGTGACGATCACGTCTTCAACCGCTCTGTCGGTGAGGATCGCTTCAAATATACCGATACGCCCCTTATACCCCAGTCCGTTGCAGGCAGGACAGGTATTTTCCGTAGTTTTTGCCCTCCAGACCTTTGAAGGATCAAGAACAATATCCCGCTTCTGTTTGATCGTCTCTATCGTATGTTCAATAAGAGCGCGCTCCTTTGGATCGGGACGGTCTTCTTTCTTGCACGTCTGGCATAATTTTCTCACCAAGCGCTGGGCGAGAGAAATATTGAGCGCGGAGCTGATGATCTTCGGGTTGACGCCAAGGTCTATGAGGCGGGGTATCACGCCAGCCGCGTCGTTGGTGTGGAGCGTTGAGAACACCAAGTGTCCGGTGAGCGCGGAGTTTACGGCCACTTCCGCGGTTTCTCCATCGCGAATTTCTCCGACCATGATAATGTCCGGGTCTTGCCGCAACGCGCTGCGCAACCCATTTAAGAACGTGTAATCTTTTGCTTTATTCACCTGGGTTTGACTGATACCCTGGAGGTGATATTCAATAGGATCTTCAATGGTGATGATCTTTATTTCCGGCGTATACACCTTTCTCATGAAAGCATAGAGGGTGGTTGTCTTGCCGGAACCGGTAGGCCCCGTGGTGAGTATCATACCGTTCGGTTTCAGGACCTCCTTTTCAAGGATTGCAAAAAGTATCGGCTCTATTCCCATACTCTCAAAAGAAACATTAATATTTTCCGGATTGAGGATTCGGAGCACGATTGATTCTCCGTATTCTCCGGGAAGCATTGAAGTTCTGATCTCTATTTCTCCCGTTTCCAGTTTGATACTAAAGCGGCCGTCCTGCGCCGTCTCTTTTATGTTGAGCTTGAGTCCGGAAAGCAGTTTGATGCGGGAAAGCAAAAAATGAAATGTTTCATTTTTAAATACGGTAAAGTCTTGAAGAACGCCATCCAGCCGAAATCGCAAACGAACCTGCTTTTCTTCAGGTTCAAAGTGTACGTCGGAAGCGCCTATGGCAATCGCCCCGCCCAAAATGACCTCAAGGATCTTTGATATTTTGTATCTGTTTGTTTCATTGGCAATCCCCGCCAGTAATTGTTTTAATCCCGCGATATCTTTGATCTGGCTTATGGAATCTCTCACCGCCGTTGCTGAAATATCAAAAACACCTCCTTGTGTTTCGGCCGAAAGAGATATTTCTTTGTACATGTCCCACGCTTTCTCAAGAGTTCTCTTTGAACCCATATAGAGCATGATTTCGTAACCGGCTCGTTTAAGATCATCAAGGATGACATCCACTTTATCGTTCTTTGGGGAAATGACCACGAGATTCAACTTTTTGCCGTTTATGAGGAACGCCGCAACTCCCGCTTCTCGCGCAGTGGCTTCAGGAATAAGTTTTAATGCGTCGGTGTTGACTGAAACAGCGGTGAGATCAAGATAGGAGACGTTGTATCTTTCGGCGAGTATTCTGACCAGGTCCTCTTCCTCTCGTTTATAGAGTTCATCAAGGCGAGACTGCTGCTTTTGGTCGTCAAATTGCATATATTTCCCTTCATTCTAACGCCTTTAAGGCACAGGAACAATACTTGACAAATTCAAAACAAGTAGTATAATGGTGTCAGATCTAAAAACACGGTGATTTTTCCACATTCTTTGAAACGGAGGTGAAAACCATGAACAGTTTCTTAAAGATCCTCGTAAATATTTTTACGAACCACATACCGTCGGTAGTAGTGCTTACTCTGATGCTCGGTGTTGCTATTCTTTCCGGGTGCGCATCGGCACCGGAAGTGCGGCAAGAGTTACATACGAAGGCCATGCAACAGACGATCGAGGCAAATGATGTTGAGTTGTCTCGGGCATGTCGGCAAGAGCGTGAAAGCGCGATTGCGTCGGCCAAGTATGAAGCGATTTCTCAAAGAGGCAACGCGGGGGTCTGGCAGGAATACTATCGGGCGCCCGTTTGTGTCCTGAAAGAGAAACAGAAGAAGGAAGCAAGTCGGCACCAGATTCCCGAGGGGTTCGGTTTTACAGTAGAAGACCTTGCGAAGCTGGATTACGACAAGCTTTGCGAATCCAGTCCGCTCAAGAGAATGGGGGCTGGCAAGGGCATGGTGTGGCTTGCCGAACAAGGATATCCTCCCGAGTACTACAACGCTATTACGGAGGAGTGTCGTTACCGAGACCAAAAGAATTTTGCCGAAACTGCGGCAAAAAGGAGCTTCATTCGCAGTTGGTTTCCTTCTGTGAATGTTGGTGTGGGATTTGTCCCGATGTACGGATACGGTGGCTATCATTCCTATGGATATAACTACGGCCATCGTCCCTACGGACACTCGTATCGCGGAGATTCGCGCTGTACGACGGTTACTCCCGGAGGCCATGTGGCAGACCCCGGACTCCCTCTCTGTCAGTAACGAATAGTTCCTTATACATTTGTCATTTGTCATACCGGCGACGAAACACGTTACCGGTATGACAATACTTTTAAGGTTTGAATGGTTTGAACGCCATTCTGGCTTTAAAAGTGTATGTCTTGACAAACATACGCATAAAGGTAGTTTTGAAGCAGACTCACAGATATTCCAGACAAGGAGGAAGATGATGAAGAAGCTACTGTTGTTCTTTGTATTGTCCTTTGTGTTGTTGGTGCCGTTGGTCACCGTGGCGGCGCCATCGGTGTCCTACTGCAATATCGGCGCCGATCCGATGGACGTCCATCGCAAACAATACCTCGAAAGAGGCGAGTACGCGGTGGCGCTCCATAGTGACACGTTAGTTCACATGCGGGCCGGTTCCGGAAAAGAGGTGAGTTGTGTCGTGCGGAAAGGGGAGGAAGTGGTCTTTAACGAGAACGGCTCTCTTCCCTGGATCAAAAAGTGCGGCAACACCATCTTAAGCGGGCTACAATCGCCCAGGTCTCCTGAAAAAGTCGGACTCTCTGAAACGGACAAGTATTTACTTGGCCGTAATACGAGACCAGCTTATGTTGTACAGGCGTACGAATGTGACCCCGGGACGGTCTGTTTTGCCAGAGCCCAACAGTTTAGGTTCAGCTTGAACCTTGGCGCAGAAGCACTTGGCGTCTGGAATCACGGTCTGAAAGCCAATAATTACAGCCTCAACAACAGCCAGGGTCAAAACCAGGGTCAAGGCCAGATTGCCGAAGGCGGAGCAGGTGGTAGCGGCGGTGATGGCGGTGCCGGCGGAGCAGGCGGCGGAGGTCCAGTACCTCCACCAAACGGCCCTCCAGGCGGCGGTCCTGTACCTCCACCAAACGGTCCGGTAAACCCGGTCAATTAACTTTCTGTTCCGAGTACACAACAAAACATCGTTGTGTACTCGGACTCATTTTTGAGCATTTAAAGACTTAAATGTTGAACAATGGGCCTGAAAAGGAACATTGAGGTGTTGTTAATCAATAATAATTGAGTAAGTATGAAAACATTAAAAGGTACAATTAAATATGGAGCACTTGCGGCGTTTGCACTGATCGCGTTTGTTTCTGGCGTTACGAGTGCTTCTGCGGCAACGTTCAACAACGATCCTGCTGACTACGCAACATTGCGTACCAGCAACTATACCGACAATCCCGGTTGTACCACCTGCTGGTCTTCTTCGGTGAGCGCCGATCCAGGCGACACGGTGTCGTTTTCTATTTACTACCACAATACATCAAACGAAACAGCGCAGAACGTGCGCGTGCGTTTAGTGCCGCAGTCGACCGGTGTGAGTACGTCACACTCTTTTACCGCGTATCTTTTCGCTGACAATGCCTCACAAGTACTTGGCACCGCGAATGTCCAACTTACAGGCAGTCAGTCAATGACCTATGTTTCAGGCAATACCTATTGGTATCCTAACCAGACACAATCAAATCCGGCAACACTCCTCAACGGACAAAGCGGAAGCGAGGTGTTTAGCTCAAATGGGCTTTATATCGGCAACATCGCTCCCGGCTGGAGCACCCAAGGTTCGGTGGTCATGCGTTTTCTGGTAAGCGGCACCGATGGAGGAGGCGAGCTTCCTTCTGTTACCACCAATTCCGCGACAAACATTACGCAATCAAACGCGCAACTGAACGGCTACGTTAACCCAAACAACACTTCCAACACCACTCGTTGGTTTGAATGGGGAACGACCCAGTCTCTCGGTAATGGAACTCCGCACTACAACCAAAGTTACGCGGGCAACTTTAGCGAAAGTATTTCAGGTCTCGCGGCAAATACCACCTATTACTTCAGAGCAGTGGCACAGAACAATGCCGGCACCTCGTATGGTTCAATCTTGAGCTTTTACACCAGTGGTAGCGGCGGCACTGATCTTCCCTCGGTCACTACGTATCCCGCGGATGGCATCGGAGAGAACTTTGCGATATTGAAGGGATATGTCAATCCCAACAACACGACCAATACCAGCAGATGGTTTGAATGGGGTACCAACAGCTATTCGCTTACGAATACGACCATTAAATTGGGACAGGGTTCCAATGCGGGAACCTTCAATGAAACTTTGACGGGGCTTTCTTCTGGTACCACCTATTATTACCGAGCAGTCGCCCAAAATGGCGCGGGCACGGTCTACGGCGGCGTCCAGAGTTTCGTGACAACGGGTACCGGCGGCGGCACCCAGCAGCCGTTTGTTTCAACAAACAGCGCGACGAACATCACCCAAAGTTCCGCTACTTTGAACGGATATGTAAATCCGTACAATATCTCCAATACCACCCGTTGGTTTGAATGGGGAACGACCCAGTCGCTCGGCAACAAAACAAATAGTATTTCTCACGGTTCTACCGCTATGAACGTAAGCGACACGATCAGCGGTCTCGCCAACAACACCACCTATTACTTTAGGGTTGTGGCGCAGAATTCCTATGGCACGACATACGGAAACATTTTGAGTTTCACTACGGGTACGGGCATTATTACCGGCACCAATCCGCCGACAGCCATTACCAATCTTGCAATAAATATTGACCACGACAGCGCGCGCCTGAACGGCCTTGCGCTTGTCTCCGGTAATGTCTTTACGAACGGATGGTTTGAATGGGGACAGAGCGCGTCGCTCGGCTTCACGACACCAAGCCAGGGTCTGGGCTCGTCCCCCTCAACGGCGTTCGTATATTCAATGTTTGGACTCTCTCCGAACACAACCTACTACTATCGCGCCGTGGCGCAGAACGCAAACGGTACGAGTTACGGCAGTGTTTTGAACTTTAGGACCAATTCACTTCCTTATTATCCGCCAACAACGCCACAACCGCCTACCTATGTAGCTCCGAGCGTACGCGCGATAACGATCACGAAGACGTTGGTAAACCTTGATTCTTCAAATGGTACCGATATGTCCATCGCGGCGCTTAAAGGAGAAACGGTGCGCTTCAATGTTGAAGTGCGCAACACGGGAGATATCACGCTTGAAGATGTGGTAATCAAAGATCGCATTCCCTATTACGTGGAATTCGCGAATGCAGAAGAGAAAGCAAGTTACAACGACCCACAGCGCGAAGTTGTCTGGTATATCGGAAACCTCGCGCCTCGTGAGGTGAGAAATGTAACGCTTGACGTGGTGATAACCGATAATGCGCCACTGAACACTCTCATTGAAAATATCGCTCAAGTAGAGAGCAAGTATGTTACCCAAAGCTCTAATGTGGTGAGCATCAGAGTCGTTGACAGCATTTCCGGCACCGCTCTCGCGCTCTTTGGCGGCAATGGATTTCTGCCAAATACACTTCTTGAATGGCTTTTGCTCGTCATCTTCATCCTCGTGCTCGTTGTGTTGAGCAGAAAGCTCTACGGCTACTTTGAGGAGGGCAAAGCGAAAAAAACTGAATCAAAAAAATAAAGGATATTAAACCCCTGCAAAAACCCCGCTACCTAGCGGGGTTTTTGTTTTACACCGGGGAAGAGTTGGTCTACTATAGGGAGATGAAGGCCCATAAGGAGATGAATATCCAGACACGATCCCTCAAGGAAACCCACGCGCTCGCAGAGCGCTTTATCACCGAGCTCGCCAAAAGAGGTAAACACAAGCGCGCGCTCGTGGTAGGTCTCTCCGGCAATCTTGGCTCGGGCAAAACGGCGTTCACAAAGGAGGTGGCGGCAGTACTCGGCATTAAAGATACGGTACAGAGCCCCACTTTTATTCTGGAGCGGATATACAAGATTCCAGAGAAGAGCGCCCTGGCGAGCACATTCAAGCACCTTGTGCATATTGACGCGTATCGGTTGGAGGGAGTGGGAGAGCTTGCTCATCTGGGGTGGGCAGAGATTGTGCGCGACCCCGAGAATCTCATTTTTATAGAATGGCCCGAGCGGGTTGCGGCCGCACTGCCGAAGGGTATGATGAAGATACGATTTACGTTTATCAACGAACACACAAGAAAAATAGCATGGCGGTAAAACAAAAAGCAAAAATACGACTGGTGCTCTTGGACGCCCATGCCATCATTCATCGGGCATATCACGCCCTGCCGGAGTTCTCCACGAGCAAAGGAGAACCGACTGGTGGGCTCTATGGCGTAGCGGCGATGCTCATCAAGATCATCAATGAACTGAAACCCGATTATATCGCCGCGTGTTACGATCTTCCCAAGCCGACATTTCGCCACGAAGCATATAAAGAATACAAAGCGGGACGCGCCAAGGCGGAGGAGGCACTCGTGGCGCAGATCATCAGATCGCGTGATATTTTTGAGGCGTTCAACATTCCCATCTACGAAAAAGAAGGGTTTGAGGCCGATGATGTTCTGGGGACCATCACCGAGCAGTTGAAAGACGAAGATGTGGAGATCGTTATCGCCTCAGGCGACATGGACACGCTTCAGCTCGTGGATAACAAGAAAGTCCAAGTATATACCTTGCGCAAAGGGCTCTCTGATACGGTGATGTATGACGAGCAAGCGGTCAAAGACCGGTTTGGTTTTGTGCCGAAGCTCCTCACGGACTACAAAGGACTCCGGGGAGACCCATCGGACAACATTATAGGGATTTCAGGTATTGGAGAAAAGACCGCGACTACTCTGGTGCAGGAGTTCGGAACGATAGAACACCTCTACGAGGTACTCAAAAAAGACGAACTGGTGTTTGTGGAAAAAGGAATAAAACCGCGCATTATACAACTCTTAAAGGACGGCGAGGAGGAAGCGGAATTTTCAAAAACCTTGGCGACCATCAGGCGCAACGTTCCCATTTCATTTACTCTTCCCCCAAAAAAGTGGGCCGAAGCATTTGATATCAAAAAAGTGGAAGTGCTCTTCGGCGAACTGGAGTTTCGCACCCTCTTGGCGCGCGTCAAACAAATGTTTGGAGGCGCGGATACGGAAGAAGAGAAAGTTCCCGAGGAAAAGGAGGAGCAGGTAGCCGCAGATGAAGGGGAGGTTAAAAAAGTTGCCATCGCCCTGTGGCTTCTTCGCTCGGATATCACCAACCCGACCATGGAGGACATTTTACAATACGCGAAAGCGCCTCGTTTCCCTGAAGCGGCAGAAAAAATTTTGGCGCAAATCAAAAAAGAAGGCTTGCAGAAAATATATGAAGAAATTGAGCTTCCGCTCATTCCTATTATCAAACGCGCCGAGAAGAGGGGGATCGTGGTGGATGTAGTGTACGCGGGGAAGCTCTCCAAAGAGTATCACAAGGAACTGGAAAAGATCGGGCAGCGTATTTGGAAACACGCGGGCGAAGAGTTTAATCTCAATTCACCGAAACAGTTGGGGGAGATATTGTTTGATAAAATGAAGCTTATCGTCAAAGGGCTTAAGAAGACCGCCGGTGGCGCGCGGTCAACACGCGAATCGGAGCTGGCCAAGCTCAAAGGCGAACATCCGATCATAGACGATATTCTTTTGTATCGCGAGCTCCAAAAACTCCTTTCAACCTATATAGACAACATTCCGGCAATGGTGGATAGCAGTAGCCGGTTACACACCACGCTCAACCAGACAGGAACAACGACGGGGCGTTTTTCATCCACCAATCCCAATCTGCAAAATATTCCCACCAGTGAGGGGATGGGCAACGCCGTGCGGGATATGTTTATTGCCGACAAGGGGCATAAACTTCTCTCGTTTGATTATTCGCAAATTGAAATGAGGATTCTGGCGGCGCTTGCGGAAGATGAAATGCTTATCAATGTTTTTAAAAAAGGGGAAGACGTGCACGCATCGGTTGCGGCACAGGTGTTCGGAGTGAGAGAGAGTGAGGTGACGAAAGACATGAGGAGGAAAGCGAAAGTCATCAACTTCGGCATCGTCTACGGCATGGGAGTCAACGCGCTTCGCGCGAATCTGGGGGGCAGCAGGGCGGAGGCGCAAGAATTTTACAACAGCTACTTTGCGAAATTTCCCACGATCGCGGCGTATTTTGAAAAGGTCAAAAAAGAAGCACGACAGAAAGGATATACGGAAACCTACTTTGGAAGAAGAAGGTATTTTGAGGGCATTCTCTCTTCAATACCCTACATTCAGGCAGCCGCGGAGCGGCAAGCACTCAATGCCCCGATCCAAGGAACGGCGGCGGACGTTATCAAGGTCGCTATGAATAAAGCGGATAAAGAAATACAAAAAGCGGGTCTCTCTGACAAAGTGCATCTCATACTGCAAGTGCACGACGAATTGATCTACGAGGTGGAAGAGAGCACGATCACGGAGGCAAAGGAGGTAATCAAAAAAATCATGGAGAATGCCGTGGAGTTTCCGGTACCGCTTTCCGTTAATGTAGCGGAAGGCGGAAGATGGGGAGAGTTGAAGTGAGAAGAAAAGAAAAAACCCGCGTGTTAAGCGGGTTTTAAAGTGAAGAGCAAGGCGGGTGTTAACAAGAAGAGCGTTCTTCTGCTTTACGAGCGCGGCGGGCATCCCATATTGAACACTCAACCGCAAAGCGGGCGGTCTCCGGACTTCTGCTGGAGCTTTGCAGTACCTTTGTGGTTTTATCGCCAAACACAGGGAAGGGCGTTGCCATCATGGTAAACCACGGCAGCGCACCCCTCCACTCCACACTCATGGTAAACGAATAATCTTCGTAATCAAGCGCCGCGTCCTTGCATATGTCGCTCATAACATTTGAAAGCTCGCTCTCGGAAAGATTTCCCAGGTTAATATCGTGCGGATGCGTCATGCAGGTTCTCCTTCTAGGGTAGTGGTACTCTGTCATTACCCTACAAGAAATTATACATACTGTCAACAAATTTCGACAAAAGAGAGGGTGAGAGCTACAATACAGATACGTATGTTGTATTTCATTCACGGCAATGATAGGGAACAGGCGCGTGCAAAGCTCAACACGCTGCTTAACTCACTGTTCACAAAAAAACCGAACGCCTCTTTTTTTAAACTAGACGATCGTTCATGCACGGAGGCGGACATCCTAGAGATGATAGGTGGGCGGGGACTCTTTGAAAATAAGTATGTGGTACTGCTTGAGAACACCTTGCAAAACGAAAATACGAAGGACATTGTGCTCACGCGACTGAAAGAGATTGCCGGATCCCAGAACATATTTATTGTTTTTGAAGGAGAAACGGACAAACAGACATGCGCAAAGATTGAAAAGAAGGCCGAAAAGGTGCTGGAATTTACCTTGCCCAAAACGACCCAGAAGAAAGAAAAATTTGATATTTTTGCGCTTACCGACGCGTTTGCCGCGCGTGACAAGAAGCGAGCATGGGTATTGCTCCAGAAGGCATTTCTCGCGGGACTTTCTCCGGAAGAGATCCACAGTATGCTTTTTTGGCAGACCAAGACCATGTTGCTTGCGAAACATGAAACTCTTCCGCAAAAGGCAGGCCTTAATCCGTTTGTTTTTAGAAAATCAAAAGCATCCGCTCAGAAGTTCACAGACGACGAGTTGAGAAGCCTTTCTGCCGGTCTCGTTCTTCTTTACCATAATGCCCGGAGGGGGGTTATTTCGTTTGAAATAGGACTGGAACAATTTCTTCTTGCGAGGGTATAAAAGGTGCAAAGGAAAAATAGCAAAAAATAAAAGATATCCAATCTTTTGTTTTGCCGTCGTTCGGACGGAATGAAAATCTCCATCCCGCCATCGTCGGGATTTCGGTTTTCATCCCTCGCCTCACTAGGCAAAATAAAGGGCCTCGTAGATGAGACCCTTTGTTGGTGTACCACATTATTACGTGGTGTTTACTAATGATGAAGAACTTGATCGTGGAGCGAACTCCCCTGAAAACGTGCGTATATGCCCAATAAGCGGACCACTTTGTTTTGGGACAATCCACCACTGATCTGAATGTATTATAACAAGCGCATGTGTTTGAGCAATACACACCCTGTGTA
The DNA here is from genome assembly GCA_038063375.1 of Patescibacteria group bacterium. Taxonomy (NCBI): domain Bacteria; species Patescibacteria group bacterium. Next base: position 45,543 of record JBBTVG010000028.1, on the reverse strand, counting down.
TAACCGGTATCGTGGGAGTACGGCCTAATAGGAACGCGTGAATAAACTTCCACACAGGTTGTCCACAAGAGCATGTGAAGTTCACTCACTCGGGTGGTAGATTGATAGAAATAAAGCGGGTATAAACCCCATTATTTTTATCGTCGTCACAAATAAATTTCCTGACGGAAATTTTTCGCGACCCCGGCTCGCGGTTTTTGCCTTTGCTTCGCAAAACAAAAACAGCGCTGCGCCTCGGACAAACTAAAAACCTCCCGCAGGGGAGGTTTTCTTAACGTTTGTCCGCCCGGTAGGGATCGAACCTACGACCGTCAGCTTAAAAGGCTGCTGCTCTACCAACTGAGCTACGGGCGGATACTAAATTTATCGCTCTCGAGCTGCCAAGACAGCCACAGGTTGATATCAAATTTATCGCTCTCGAGCTGCCAAAACAGCTACGGGCGGATATATAAATTACATGAGTACAACACAGCGTTACTATGAGAGTAACGCTGTAGATAGTAACACAAAATATCCTATTTGCCAAAACCCGCGGATTATAGTGGCAGGTCAATGGCGAATGCGCCTGCTCCCGAGAACAAGAGCGAGAATGTGGCAACAAACAAAAGAATATGATAACCAAGTTCGTTTGAAGGTGCGGCCCTGTTCCGCAGTTTAACGGCAATGGCACCGAGTACGATAATGCCGAGGAGTAGCGAGGCGATCTGGGTGAACAGCCCGACAATAAGCAGTACACCGCCTACTGCCTCAAAAAGTCCGACAGCCAGTACCAATATAATTTCCGGCTTAAGGTTATCCTTTTCAAAAAAACCGGTTTTTGGCACCCTGTTTCTTATCAGCTTGAGATACCCAAAGCGGGCATATGAAATTCCTAAAACGACACGCAAGAAAAAAGGTGCCAAGAGACTAAATGCGAGCAAGTCTGGAAATGGGTTAAGCATGGTATCATTATAACGCGATGAAGGAAAATTCAAAAGAAACAATTCTGATTCTCCACAATATACGGAGCACTCACAATGTGGGCTCAATCTTTCGGACGGCTGACGCGGCTGGTGTTTCTCGCGTGTATCTCTCCGGTTATACGCCAACCCCACTGGATCGTTTTAATAGGGTACAGAAAGACATTGCCAAAACGGCTCTTGGCGCGGAGATGACAATTCCCTGGGAGAGCACCAAAGAACTTACGAAACTTCTCACGAGACTGAAGCAAGAGCGTGTTCCGCTCATTGCCATTGAGCAGGGGGTGAGAGCGGTTGATTATAAAAAAGTAAAAGCGCCCGCGCGAAGCGCGTTCATTGTGGGGAATGAAGTGCGGGGACTTTCCCGAAACATACTCTCACGTTGCGATATCATTGCCGAGATACCGATGAAAGGCAAAAAAGAATCTCTGAACGTAGCGGTCGCAACGGGGATCGGATTATTTCGCATGCGAAACATTTAGCAATTAATCGGCCACGAGTATGTGGCTCAAAAGTGCCGGCAGTCGTTAACATACAATATACTCAGTAAGATTTTGAATCAACAAGACTGCCCGCGTGATCATAGAGGCGAATAAGGTCATTCGCATTTTCCCAGAGTTCAACATTCCTCCCCAAATAGATCCTCCACTCGGGCTTGAAAAAATCAAAATCATTTTTATGGAGCTCTGCGCAACTGTTATAGTTGATGGTATTGCGGATATAAGCAACGCACGTCGCCGAAAACCCGGAGGGAAGTTCGTCGGTATATATTTCACAGCGCGGAAGGGTTGAAACATAGCTTCCGCACACTTGCTCTAAGTCTTGCTTGTTTATATAGATATCAGTAGCGGGACTTGGGCAGTCAGCCGGTAGTGGAGGAGAAAAATATTGAAACTGTTCCAAATAGCCGCTACATTTGTTCACCTGGAATGACACGCCGATAGGGGATCTGCCGCTCGTGATGAATGCTTTCTCCCCCGGAGCCAAAAAGAGTGGAGTTTCCACGTTGACTGTGCCGGTGTAGGGCAGTTTGGTTGCCTTGTTGATAGCCGCAGACTTACCCGAAGAGTTTTTCAACACCCAGTCGCCAATGTAGACGAGGTTTTTATTTTCCGGCGATGCTTTTATTTCCACATACTCGGCTTGCGGGTCGGATTCTCTTGCCCCGGCAGCGGTGCCGATTCGTATCTCATCTTTAAAAAAAGAAGTACCGCTACTTTCTCTCTGCGAAGCGTCCTCTCCCGAGGTGTTCCCGGATGGTTTTTTCAAACTGGGAAGCTCACCATACGTTTCGCCGGTATCAAGCGGTGCAGGGGGCTTGAGGAACGGGCCGCCTTGCGCGCGCTCCGACTCCGGCCCGCCGGTAAAAAACCAAACGATCCACAAGATAATGATAACGAATACGAGCCACTGGAGTTCTTTCATGATATTTTTTCTACAGAGACCCTCTGCGTAATAATTTTTCGTAACGAGATGACGAATTTTCGAGCGAAAACAACGAAGCGCGAGAAGGTGAATACAGCGTATTCATTGACGAGCGATGAGTTGTTTGTAGCCGAAAATTCGTCATTGTAGTAGAAAAGGTTATTGCGTAGCGGGGCTAAGTTTTTTGAGCTCTTCTCGAGCGACCGCCGCGTCGCTCCACGGGAGTTTCGTGTTGTTGGGCCCCATGATATACGCGTCAGTTCCTTTGCCGGTAATCAAAACGGTATCTCCTGTCCGCGCCAACTTGAGCGCGGCTGCAATCGCCCCGCGCCGGTCAATGATCGTTTCATACACAGGCTGTGTGATCCCTTGCGCAATTTCCGCGATAATTTGGAACGGATCTTCATCATACGGATCTTCATTGGTTAAGACAATATGACTGCAGTATCGCGAGGCAATGGCGCCCATTTCCGGGCGTTTCCATTTGTCCCGTCCGCCGCCGGTGCCGCCCAATACGCAGATGTTGCGCGAGTGTGTGAAAACATCATACACTTTTTCAAGCGAGTCCGCGGTGTGCGCGTAATCAACGACAACCGTAAAGTCCTGCCCCTCGTCAATGCGTTCCACCCTTCCCGGGATCCCGGAGAATTTTTCCACCGCGCGTTTTATGGTATCTACCCCCACACCCTGACTTTTAGAGAGCGTGGCGGCCGCTAATATGTTGTAGATATTGAATTCTCCCGAAAGTTTTGAGGTCATATGCGTGCCGTCGATGGAGAGCTCCACACCTTCTTTTTTGAGAGAATAGGGCTCTGCATTCCGGAGCGAGTACGGATATTTTTCCGGAACATTTACGTTAAGGAACTTTTCTCCCTGCGTGTCATCCGCATTAACAACCAGCACCTTTCTTTTTTTGGAAGAGCGAGCGAGCGCGCGAGCGATGGAAAGTTTCGCATCAAGATAGTTTTCAAAAGAGCCGTGCGATTCTATATGTTCCGGAGTAATGTTGGTGAACACGAGCGCGTCGAGAGCGACAAACTTGTGGCGGAATTGTTTTGCGCCTTCCGAAGTAAGCTCAACGATGGCGTACTGACAGTGCGCATTGACCGCTTTGCGCAGAAATTTTTGCAGAAAGAATCGTCCCGGCAAGGTCATCTTGTAGGTATTGTTCTCTGATTCACTGCCTATCTTGAAGCGCAGTGTGGAGGAAAGCGCGGTGGTGTAGCCCGCTTCTTCCAGTATGGCATTGATGAGCTCAATAGTGCTCGTCTTTCCCTTGGTGCCGGTAACAGCGATTACAATAAGTTTTCGTGAAGGGAAGCGGTAAAGAATCGCGCCAAGGAGCGCAAACGCATAGTGATACGCCGGCTGGAGCGCCCTGAAGAGGTTCCGCGGAATAAATTTTTTTATTGTGTATAAGAGTGACTCCATATCTATTTTACGCTCCCGCCCAGTTGCTTGAGCGCTTCCCTGATCTTTTCATTGGTTCCTGTGGTATCTTTACTCACTCCTTTCAGCGCATCGCGCGCTTCTTTCAGAGAGTATCCGATGGACTGCAATGCGGCAATGACATCAGCATCTTCCTTAAGCATTGTCCCGGCGGAAGAGTATGCTCCTCCCAGCCTGTCGCGGAGCTCCACGACGATCTTTTCGGCGTTTTTCTTTCCGATACCGGACACTTTCGTCAGATAAGACGTGTCGCCCGAAGCTATTGCGTGCTTTATGGTGTCAATTGGTGCGACAGAAAGTATCCCCAGTGCCGACTTTGGCCCGATACCGGAAATGGTAATGAGCATCTCAAAGAATTCAAGTTCCGGCTGTTCAAGAAACCCGTACAGATCCAAAGAAGTTTCCCGGACCGCCAGATGTGTCCACAGGGAGACCGCGTGTTGGCGTTTCTTTGTGAGCGCGAGCAAAGTGTCCAAAGACACACGCACTTTATAGCCGACACCGGCAACATCAAGCACGACATAGTTGTTTCCCGCAAAGGTGATGTTTCCCGAGAGTTGGGTGATCATGTTGTTTCTATCATAGCAGATTATTCCCTATTGCTGTATGGTGTCCATTTACCAAAAGCCATCTGCTGGCGCAAGGGATTGACGTAGAACCGAGGCGGAGTCTTGCTTTTTAAAACAAATGCTGTATTATTCTCCATTATGCCAATCATCAGATCAGCAAAAAAAGCGCTTCGCGCGTCCCTCCGAAAGAAAGTCGTTAACGACAAGAGGAGAAAAGACATGAAAGAGGCTGTTAAAGAAATCAAGGTCCTCACGAGCAACAAAAAGGGCGCTGAAGCACAGAAGTCCCTCTCGGAAGCGTATAAGGCGATTGATAAGGCCGCAAAGCGCGGAGTGATAAAGAAGAACACCGCCGCCCGCAAAAAGTC
>JBBTVG010000028.1:30162-40673 GCA_038063375.1 Patescibacteria group bacterium | reverse complement strand
ATAAGGCCGCAAAGCGCGGAGTGATAAAGAAGAACACCGCCGCCCGCAAAAAGTCACGCCTGTCCGCGATGATCAAGAAAGTAAGCTAGAACCCGTCTCAAAATAAACCGCTATGAATAAAGATGCAATAACGCTTGGCTACTGCGATCGTTTTTTCTCGGCTACGACTTGCCGCTCAAACTCGCCGTATCTCGATACGGCTCGTTTTCCGCAACTGCGCCTCGCACGAGAAAAAATGCTCTCGCTACGCCATTTATTTTGAGACGGGTTCTAAAAAAAGATCCTCCCAGGAGGATTTTTTGTTAATAGATACGTATGTTTTTTTCCAAAGACTCCATTGACACAAAAGAAGCCCATGAAGAGATCCGGAGCAAAAGTACGCTTGTGCTTGATGTGCGCACGAAAGAGGAATACGCGGACGGCCACATTGAAGACAGTATCAATACCGATATACGTCAAACCTCTTTTCTTGAAGAGATAGACGCGCTTCCAAAAGACAAGAAGTGCATTGTCTACTGCCAGAGCGGCGGACGTGCGGGAGCGGCGCTTGATATTATGAAAAAACGCGGATTTGAGAACGTCTCCAACCTCAAAGGAGGGATCACGGAATGGAAAGAAAAAGGACTGCCCGTCGTTCGTTGATTTTTCCGCTCCCAATTCTTCGGCCTGGGCAAGCTGATACTGAGAGGTCCCCGGGTTGAGAAGCGAGTGCGCACAGATTCAAAAAACTTTCTCTAGATATTTGGTGAGGAACGAAACAAAATATATGGTCTTGAAGGAAAAAATAGGCCGAATTAACCAGCCTATTTTTTTGTGTTGATAATGCATGTGTTACCTAATCCACTGGAATGAATTAAGCCACTGCTGTTTAATGTCGAATAACTCAGGGTATAGATAAACACCTAAATCGTAGGTGCCGTAAGAAATGGTACATTTTTGACCTTCCGTATTTTCAGTAACAATATATTGAGTCACCTCCCGGTCAATAGAGTGGAAACCCGAGTCCTCAGCAAGAATAAATGGATAGGCCTCGCGGCCGGCAAATTTATCCTTTGCTCCAGGCTGTACAGATCGTATTGGGAAGGCACTGTCTTCCAGTTTGTGGTTATAAAGAGTGACGGCATAATCCCTAAGGGACATATCGTTAAAAAGATCATCGTACAGATGACCGGTATAAGCACAATGCACAACACCAATTGGGCGTGAAATATTGACATCGGTCAAATAAGTGAACACTTTATGGTCGGCCTCATCTTCCCGCATAAGTCTATAGCCAGCCGATGTTGCGCCTCTTTCAGAAACAGCACCCTTTTCGGCAGGATAGCCGACAGTATACCCCGACTCCATATTTGTATATGTTTCCCAAACAATGTCGTCTCGCATATAGCCAACCAACACAGAACCCATTCCAATTATCACTAAAGTGAGCATAGCAATCGCAGCGTATAGATATGTCTTTTTCATGCTTTGTATAATACTGATTTGTAAAAAAAAAACAAGAATGCTACACTGTTGTCACCTTGCTAATTTTAGCAAGGATTGTTCTTTCTTTTTCACATACATCAAAGGAGATCCTGATGAAGAAGTTTGCTTGCACGCTCGCCGTGCTTTTTTCGTTCGTGTTTGCCCCCGGCGCTTTTGCGGGCACGTTCTGGTTCCCGCTCGCGGGGCATTACCCGTATAGCGAGAACAACGTCACTGCCGTACCCGACCTTGATAATCGTTCGTACTACATGCGAAGCCGCATGAACGAGACGGGCAATTACTGGAATGGTTACAATTATTCAGGCGGTCAGATTGGCTTTAAGAAAGACGGCGGCGGCAACTGGGAGTTTGACGGGGTGCCGTATATCGAAAACAAGACGTACCTCTACTACGACAACCACCGCGGCTATGACTTTGCGGTAGATGCGGGGACAACCGTGCACACCGTGGAGGCTGGAACCTTTTGCGGATACACTCCTACATACGGGCAAATCTGCATTCAGCACTCCATTCCTGAAGGGCTGTATCAGACGTACTACACCCACATGACAAACATTCCCTATTGGCTTCAAACTGCTCAGTATGGAACCTATATTGCCAAGTGGACTCAGATCGGAACGGTGTCAAATGTTGGCACCACCGCTACTCCCCATCTCCATTTTACGGTTCGCAAATATGACCCCAACCATCCAGACTATGTACGCAGAAGGGTAGATAATGGTTGGATCGTTGTTGATCCATACGGATTAAAAAATGGCCCCGGTGCGCCGGATCTCGAGCCGTATCTTTGGAACTGATCTCTTGCTGATAGTTAAAACTTAAGCCGCCCTTCGGGCGGCTTTTATTTTTTACCAGGAGGCACCAGCTTCTTTGTTTTATGCCCTCGCGAGGGATCGAACCTCGATTTTAAACTCCGCAAGCTTATGTCCTATCCATTGAACGACGAGGGCAGTGATTTAAGAACAAAAGACAGCACGAGCTGTCCCCTAGAATGTAGCATATATTGGAGTTCTTAGGAACTCTAAAAACCAAGGTAGTCCATGAGCGCTTCAGAAACACTTTCTTTCTGTTCTTCCGAGGGTAAGTGTACCAAGAGGAACGCGCGCACCGCGTCAACATTTACTTCAGGAGAAAGAGGAATGGACATATGCGGCATGAGCACTTTTTGAGATTCAAGAATAAGTTTGACGCCATTATTGTTTTCGCGCAACCAGAATGATTTCAGAGCATGGTAGGGGTAGAGCGCGTCGCCGATCCGCACCCCTTTTTGGTTGAGCTCAAAATAGAGGACCTGCGGCTTTCGCGCTGAATACAACAGGAGCGTAAAAGCGCTAAGTACGATAAAAACGGCAAAGAGAATGTTTTTATAAATGATGGCGGTTACGGCAAGCGAGAGCGCGATAATGCCAACCGCCCAAAACCAGTCGGTGCTGTGCTTTTTGTGTTCGTATTCCGCGGCGCTCCACCGTATCTTTTCTTGTTCCATGCAATTGGTTTTGGGGTTTAAGAATGCTTCTGAATTTTTTACGTATCTTCTATTCAGTATAGTAAAGAGAACGACTACTCCGCAAGCTAAAAGCACGTTGTTGCAGCTTTTTTTATTGTGTGCTTTTATGAAACAAGACGTTCTTCATGTGCTCGCACGCAAAAGGAGGGAATATATGGGAGCTATTCTGACCCCTTCAAAAGAGGTTGCACCGTGGTATGTGTTGGTAAACGATGCAGAGTACCGAGTTGGTTGCCAGCTTCCCCCAGACATTGAAAGCTATCTGGTGTTTCTCCTCATGCGCTATACAAGAAAGCGGGAAATGGCAGGGAGTGTTTTATCCATTGAATTAATGGAGGCGTTGAATTTTCGGGGCGCAGAAAGAAAAAATGCGCTGAAGGAGGTCGGAGACACGTGTCTCTTGTATGCCGGACTGTTTCCCAAACGCGCGCGGCGGCTTCGGGTCCCTGATGACTATTTTGCAAATCTGGGAAGAGGCGCGTACCATGTGCTCTCGTCGCTTGCGGAAGATGGATTTCAGAATGTGTACGCCGACCTCTCGGGAGAGTTTGTTTTTCTGTCCCGCGTCTTAGCGGCAACGCGAACAGTAGAAAAAAGTTTACAGTAGCTCATGTTTTTTAAAAGCCGCCACGAATATGTGGCGGCTTTTTATTTCAACAAGCGAGGAGCGCCTGCCTACCGGCAGCAAGGCAGGTTTTACACGGCATCCGAGCCAAGAACATATATCCGCAAGACGAAAAAGATTTTTCCGCAGTACATGGTATAATAAAAAAAGCCGAAGAGCGTTTGTGAGATATTGAGAATGAAAATTAAATAAGAGTTGATACAAATGAAACAAAAACAGTCCCGATGATATCGGGACTGTTTTTGTTTCATTTGTTACCGGATTAAGCACCACGGGTCGCGCTACGACCTCAACTAACCACATTCAACCGACAGCGCGAGATTCTTCTCACCTTTTGAATCTCATCCCACAGACAAACGCTCCCTTTTGATACCTGTGGAAACGGTATCAAAATAAATCGTAGCGGAGGGAGTGAGATTCGGTGTCAGCTCACATCAATATTTTTGTTCGCTTCGCTTCAAAAATATTGTGTGGCTCCTACCCGGGCTCGCTTGTTTGCAATGCTCTGCACTGCCCAAGCTCCGCCTTTCGAATCTCATCCCGCGTCTATGACGCTTTTCCAAAATACCCGTTCAGGATATTTTGAAAAATCGTAACGGAGGGAGTGAGATTCGAACTCACGGTGCAGTTTCCCACACTCCGGTTTTCAAGACCGGTGCCTTCAACCACTCAGCCATCCCTCCAATATATTTTAAATTGTCGTTGCTCTTTCTTACACAAACACCAACGAAAACAAACAGTGCGGAAGCACAAAAACTTCCTTAAGTTCTTTTGCTTTGGCATGAAACCTTTTATCCGAAAGGATTGCTTACCTCACTAAGCGTTCATTCCCGTGTCACCATCCGACATCTTCTTGGTGGCTTTTTTGCCGACGAAGAATATGTAAATGATATCAAGAATGGCGAGCGTGTTGATCACGAGCAGGGCGATAAACCATCCCTTGTGTGAATTACGCGCCGACAGCCAGAGCGCATATCCCTTCCACGGTAACACCCAAAGCGAAAGAACAATCAGTACCCATATATTTTCTTCAAAAAATGCTTCCATACTGTGCATCATAGCAAAATCACTTGAAAAGGCAATGAATCGGCGAACGAGACAGACTCTTGAGTTTTTGCTTTTCTACCGCAAAATATAGTATTGTGGAGTCAATGCGAAACAACATTGTGCACATCGGCGCCGGCGAGCTTACCTACGAGATCCGCGAGATCGTGGAAGCCGGGAGGGAGCTTGAGAAAAAAGGAATACCGATGCGCTGGGAAAACATCGGCGACCCGGTTGCCAAAGGCGTCACGATACCGGAATGGATCAAAAATATCGTAAGCGACATCATTACGAACGACGACTCAAGCTACGGATATTCTCCAACGAAAGGGCTTTTAGAAGCGCGGCAATTCATATCGGATTTGAGAAAAAGGCAATCAGGGGTTATGCTTGACCCCGAGGATATACTTTTTTTCAACGGTCTCGGTGATGCCATTTCCATCATCTATACCTATCTCAACAGAGGATCAAGAGTCATTGGGCCCAATCCGGCGTACCCGACACACTCTTCGGCTGAAGGCGCTCACGCGGGTTCCCGCCACATCACCTATCGGCTGAACCCGTACCGCAACTGGCTTCCTGACATGGAAGACATCAGGAATAAGGTTAAGTACAACCCGTCCGTTGCAGGCATCCTCATCATCAACCCCGACAATCCGACGGGAATGGTGTACCCCAAACGAATACTGGAAGAGATCGTGAATATTGCGCGCGAATTTGATCTCTTTCTTATTTCTGACGAAATTTACGCAAATATTTATTATGGTACGGATCGCATGGTGCCGCTCTACGAGCTTATCGGCAACGACGTTCCGGCAATCGTCATGCGCGGACTTTCAAAAGAGGTGCCATGGCCGGGCGCGCGGTGCGGTTGGATAGAGGTGTACAACAAAAAAGCTGACCCCATTTTTGCGCGATACATTAAAAGCCTGGTGGACGCGAAAACGCTTGAAGTGTGTTCAACAACCCTGCCGCAAAAAGCGTTGCCCAAAATCCTCTCCGACCCGCGCTATCAGCCGTACTTAAAGGAAAGAGCGCTCCAATATCGTAAAAAAGCGGACATGGCCTATCGGATATTCAAAGAGGTGGAAGGTGTCATCGCGCTCCGACCTGAAGGCGCGTTTTATATGTCCGTGGTGTTTGAAGACGGAGTACTCAACAAAAAGCAATCGCTCCATATAGCAAACCAAGACGCCAAAGAGTATACAGAGCGCGTCATTCCCGCCGTTTCTTTGGACAAGCAGTTCGCGTACTACCTGATGGCCGGCGCGGGGATCTGCGTGGTGCCGCTTTCCGGCTTCAATTCCGATCTCTATGGATTTCGGATCACCTTGCTTGAAGCAAATGCCGAAGTATTTGAAGAGAACTTGCGTATTATCGCCCAAAAGATCAAAGAGTATCTCAAGTCATAGGGAAGTTGCCTAAGACTAAAAACGGCGGATAGTATGATATGCTCTAGACATGTCCCTCAACAAAAAATTTATGGGCATTGATTATGGCACCAAGCGAGTGGGGATCGCTCTTTCTGACGACGGAGGCAGTATGGCATTTCCGAGAACCGTCTTGTCGAACGATAAGCATCTTCTTTCAAAAGTAGAAGCGCTGTGCAGCACGGAAGGGGTGGCCGAGATCGTCATGGGGGAGTCACTGAACTACGCGCAGAAACCAAACCCGCTTATGGAGCACATTACTCCGTTTAAAAAAGAATTAGAAAGTGCCACACATCTACCAGTTCACTTTGAACGGGAATTCATGACATCCGCCGAGGCAAAACATATGCAGGGAGACGTGGGTTCCCTTGATGCTTCAGCGGCGGCAATTATTTTGCAAAGCTATTTGGACAAACAACACCATGGATAACAAAGAACCGATTTCTTTTGAAGATTTCTCAAAACTGGATATACGGATCGGCACCATCACTTCCGCGGAGAAGGTGGCCGATACGGACAAGCTCTTGCGCTTCAGTGTAAATTTAGGCGAAGAAAGAGAGCGGCAGATCGTTTCGGGAGTCGCAGAGCATTTCTCGGACCCGCAGGTGCTTGTGGGGAGACAAGTACCCGTACTTACCAACCTGCCGCCGCGGACGATCAAAGGAGTCGTAAGCGAAGGGATGATCCTCTACGTGGTTGGCTCCGACTTCGTAACGACATTAAATCCCGGACGTGGCGATGTGCCGCCGGGAACGCCAGTGAAATAAAATAATGTTACCGTTTGATGTATTACATTTTGATCTCATAGGAATTATCAAAGCATTCGGATACCTTGGTCTGTTTGCCATCGTGTTTGCCGAATCGGGTCTTTTTTTCGGCTTCTTCCTTCCCGGCGACAGCTTGCTTTTTACGGCAGGGTTGCTTGCCTCGCAAGGGTTCCTCAATCCCTGGCTACTCTCAATCACCATATCCACAGGAGCGATCCTTGGCGATAGCGTGGGGTACTGGTTTGGAGCGAAGGTTGGCCCCAAAATATTTACCCGGGAAGATTCTTTCTTTTTTAACAAGCGGCACGTTGAACGCACCCACCTTTTTTATCTTAAATACGGCTCACGGGCAGTGGTACTTGCGCGTTTTGTGCCCATCGTGCGCACCTTCACGCCGATCCTCGCGGGAGTGGGGAGTATGCCCTATGCTACATTCTTGCGGTACAACATTATCGGGGGAATCCTCTGGGGGACAGGCCTCACGCTTCTCGGATATTTTCTTGGAACGGTCATCCCCGGCATTGATCAGTACATTCTGCCGATCGTCATAGGGATCATCGTGGTATCGTTTCTTCCCATAGCGTCCGAACTGATCAAGGGCAGAAAGGGAAACAACACGGAGAATCGCTCGTAAGATGTGCACATAATACTTTCGTTAACGCTGTCAGCACGATATAATAGTAGGTGATGGAATATACGAACACGAGACGAGTATTTACCGATTTTTTCCCTCCGCCAAAATTTCTGCAAATGAAATCGGCGGGGCTTGATGTTTCAGACAGAAGGATCAGATTTTTATATTTTAAGAAAGGCAAAAAGGGTCTTGTGATCGGGCGCTTTGGCGAGATGCAAATACCCGAAGGCATTATTGTTTCCGGTGAATTAAAAAAGCCGGAGGAACTCCGGAAAGTTCTGAGAGCGTTCCATGAAAAATACGGGATAGAATTCGCGCATGTGTCGCTCCCCGAGGAGCGGGCATATATGGTAAAAATGGAAACCCCCGACATCTCCGGCGACGAATTGCGCAACAGTATCGCGTTTCAACTTGAAGACTATGTTCCCATTCCGGTGAGTGAGGCGGTTTTTGACTATAGCGTGATAAAAAAAACAGAGCAGAGGAAAGGGTATGTGGACGTTGCCGTTTCCGTGCTTCCCCAGAACGAGTTGAAAAAATATGTAGACATGTTTACCGATACCGGCATCATGCCCGTTTCTTTTGAAATAGAAGCACAGGCCATTGCCCGGGCGGTTCTTCCGAGAGGAGATAAGGGGACATACATGGTCATTGATTTTGGAGACACGCGCATGGGCATTTCCATCGTGAGCGGCGAGGCGGTGCGTTTCACTTCTACAATCAATGTCGGGAGTGACACGATCTCTCTGGCGATCCAGAAGCATTTTTCCATTAGCCCCGAGGAGGCGTACCGGATGAAAAATGAGAAAAAGATATCAAAGAGCGCGGGCGACAAAGAATTTTTCCAAGCCGTTTTGTCCACGATATCCATTATTCGGGACGAGATCAATAAATTGTATATTTACTGGCACACGCACGGCATGGAAGAGAGAGGAGGCGGGAAGATCGGTAAAATTGTTATGTGCGGAGGCGGTGCGAACTTGGCGGGACTGACGGACTATCTTTCCGCAAGCCTGAAGATCAAAGTAGAGATAGCCAACCCGTGGTGCAACGTGAATTCGTTTGAAAATTATATTCCGGAAATACCTGCTAACGAGGCATTGGGGTATGCGTCCGTTATCGGCCTCGCGCTCGCAAGCGCCAGTGATACCAAGGACGACACAAGCGTATGATCAACCTGCTACCACTTGAAGAAAAGAAAAAAGTAAGAGAAGAATATTTCGCGCGCCTCGCTGTTACGGCGCTGTACTTTATTTTTGCGACCCTGCTGATAATGATTGTGTTTATCATTTCTTTCTATATTTCTTTGGCGGCCACGGGGGAGGCCAACCGTGATCGGCTCAACATGCTGACAAGCCAAGGAGTGCCGGCCACGGAAGAGTTTGACCGGATCATTGAAGAAACGAATAAGAAAATAAAGATACTTCAAGGAGGCGATAAAGCCGAACACATCTACGATCGGGTGTTCGGTGCCATTATTGACCGTAAGGGGAGTATTCGCATCACAGGTTTGGCATATGAAAAGGCAAAAAATGATTCCGCGCTTGTTCGACTGACCGGTGTTTCTCCCGATAGGGAATCATTGCTTGCCTTTGCGAAAGTACTTGAACGAGAAGGTTCTTTCACCAACGTGGAGGTACCGGTTTCAAATTTTGTGAAGGAGCGTGATATTGAATTTTCCATGGAGATCACCCTGGGAATGTGACAGTAAGTCGTATGAAGCCATGATGTTTTGGAAAAACTTGCAGAGAAAAACCAAATTATTCTTCTTGACGGCCATTGTCTTGAATATTTTGGTTGTCGGTCTTGTCCTCTATGCTCTCCAGTTTATGAAAGAGAAAAGCGCTGATGTGGCAATGCTTGCGGGGCAGATACAAGCATACGAGCAGAGTGGAGAAAAACTTAAGTCTATAAAACACTTGGTGGCTGACACAGCGGGTGACCGAGAAAAGATGGATTCATTGTTTGTCAGCGGAGATGGTATCGTCGGATTCATCGGGAAGATAGAATCCCTCGGCAGACATGCGGGAGTGTCACCGGAGCTCAAATCAGTGGACGTTACCAAAGATGGCGGAGAGGCACTGTCTTTGAGATTTAGCACAGAGGGAGACTGGGAGAGTACGCTTTATTTTTTAGCACTTGTGGAGTCGGTGCCCATGCGTATTGAAGTGGAGAGTGTGAACCTAAGATATGTGGAACGCATAGTAGAAGGTAAAGCGACAACATTTTGGTCAGGAGATTTCAAGATCTCTTTGTTGAGCTTTTTGAAAACATGAATATGGATATTGACATCACACAACTAAAAGAGCGATTTCTTGGTAAAGGAAAGGACCATACCAAAATAAACGTGAATCCCACAAGAGGTTGGAAGATACTCGTGTTGGTATTTTTCGGCATAAACCTGTTTATTATTACGTTCAGTATGTATCACATTGTGTATCGTGATAACCTGAACGATGGGTTATCATTGGATCAGGCGGCGGCGGGCGTCAAGACCATAAACAGAGAAGCGCTGCAGCGCGTCTTACAAACGTATGATGAAAAAGAAAAAACCATGGAAAGACTCCAGAGCGAGCAGATACGCGCTGTTGACCCCGCGAAGTAACACTGGTATATTTTGGCTCAAGGAAGCCCCGTCGGGGCTTTGAATTTCTCCCCGTAGTTCAACGGACAGAACGGAAGCCTTCTAAGCTTCTAATGTAGGTTCGATTCCTGCCGGGGAGACAAGGTAAGTTGCATGCACAAGAAATTATTGAAACCAAAAAAGCTTCTGATACAGGTGTGGATCCTACCGGGGAGACAAGTGAAGCGAGAGTTTACAAACAACGGGTAATAAGATAGTATTTTAGTACTTTTCCAGGGCGATGAGCTGTTTTGGTTAACATGCAGTGAAGCAGGAGATGGTTTGATCAAGCAGGCATAATTGTTTTTAAGAGAAGGGCGATTAGCTGTTTTGGTTAACCAGCAGTGAAGCAGGAGATGGTTTGATCAAGCAGGCATAATTGTTTTTAAGAGAAGG
>JBBTVG010000028.1:0-30062 GCA_038063375.1 Patescibacteria group bacterium | reverse complement strand
GCGATTAGCTCAGTTGGCTAGAGCAACCCGTTTACACCGGGAAGGTCGGGGGTTCAAGTCCCTCATCGCCCACCATATAAAATCTTAACCGCCCCGTGAGGGCGGTTTTGATTTTAATGGTGGGCGATAGGAAGTGCACTGCTGCACTTCCGTGGGGGACTTGAAAAGGTTCTCCCATATTTTTGATTCGCCTCGGGCGGAGAAAAATGGGAAACCTGTACTGAAGCTGTAAGCTTCAAGTCCCTCATCGCCCACCATATAAAATCTTAACCGCCCCGTGAGGGCGGTTTTGATTTTAATGGTGGGCGATAGGAAGTGCACTGCTGCACTTCCGTGGGGGACTTGAAAAGGTTCTCCCATATTTTTGATTCGCCTCGGGCGGAGAAAAATGGGAAACCTGTACTGAAGCTGTAAGCTTCAAGTCCCTCATCGCCCACCACCCTGCACACCTTACCTTTATGGCTATTTTATGGTACGGTAATGAGTGAAATCATGAATACTCCCCCTAAGAAATTCCAACGCACGATTGAAGATTTTACGTGCGAGCAGTGTAACTTTGCCGTGAAGGGCAATGGATATACCAATCATTGTCCCAAATGTTTATGGAGCAAACATGTGGATGTGAATCCCGGGGATCGCGCCGCCACATGTGGCGGTCTCATGGAGCCGATCGGAGCAGAGGTGGGAGGCGGGGAACATACCATTGTGCACACATGCACGACATGCAACTTTGAGCGGAAAAACAAAGTTTCAAAAGACGATGATTTTGATACAATCCTTACATTGCTCGGGTTCACAAGATAAATCATTCATATGACAAAGAGGAGATTGGAATGCAATATAGCAGGCAGAGTGCAGTTGGTCATGTTTCGCGATTTCACACGAAGAAATGCGAGGAGACTCGGTCTTACGGGAACCGTGCAAAATATGAGTGACGGTTCGGTGCATGTGGTTGCCGAAGGAGAGGAGGACGCACTGCGGAAATTTCTCGCACGCCTCCACAAGGGACCCATCTTTGCGCGGGTGGAAAATGTGGAAGAGTCGTGGAACGAGGCGACAGAAGAGTTTAAAACATTCGAGATCGTCTATTACCATTAAACATGCATACACAAGAAAAAAATATTCCAAAGTGCATTGGTATTATTATGGACGGCAACCGCAGGTGGGCGCGCAAGCGCGGGTTGCCGGTATACGAAGGCCCTCGCGCGGGATATAAAAAATTGAAAGAACTGCTCACATGGACAAAGGAAGCCGGCGTGAAGACAGTGGTCGCGTACGCGTTCTCTACGGAAAATTGGAATCGGTCAAAGTTGGAAGTGGGTTTTTTGATAAAGCTCTTGCGGAGTGTTCTCGTGGATGAGGTAGAGGACATCAAGAAAGAGAGGGTCCACGTGCGGTTCATCGGCGATCTTGATAAGTTTCCGAAAGATATCCAAGAAGGAATACGCACACTTGAGGAAGAAACCAGACCATATAAAGAGAACACTCTTGTGCTCGCGATTTCTTATGGCGGGCGGGCGGAAATCGTGTCGGCGGTGAAAAAGATCGCACAAGAGAAAACGAAAGAGGAGATCGGGAAAATGACCGAAAAGGAATTTTCAAAATATCTCTGGACCAAAGACATACCCGACCCCGATCTTATTGTCAGAACAGGCGGAGAAAAGCGTCTTTCCAATTTTCTGCCATGGCAATCCGTCTACAGCGAATTTTATTTCACTCCCACTCTCTGGCCCGCGTTTCCTCGTAGGGAATTTCATAAAATTCTCGCCGAATTTGCGACACGCGAACGAAGGAAAGGTGTGTAATCTATGCAAAAAATAAAAATCATCTACGAAGATAAAGATATTGTCGCTATCAACAAGCCGGCGGGGCTTACGGTGCACCCGGACGGGAAGACCGAGGAGTATGTCCTCACTGACTGGATTATGGAGCATTATCCCGATATAAAAGAAGTAGGAGAACCGGCCGAATACAACGGAAAGACGATACTGCGACCGGGCATTGTGCATCGCATTGACCGCGACACATCGGGAGTGCTTGTGATTGCCAAGAATCAGGAAACTTTTTTGCATCTGAAGCGGCAATTTCAGGAACGGGAGATCAAGAAAACGTATGTTGCGATAGTTTACGACAATATAAAAAACGAGGAGGGTACTATTGAGAAGCCGATCGGGAGGAGCACAAAAAACGTGCGGATGTGGAGCGCGGGCAAGGACGCGCGCGGTACTCTGCGTGAGGCGGTAACCGAATACCGTGTTTTAGCGCGCGGCAACAAGACAACCCTCGTTGAGCTCTATCCTAAGACGGGGAGGACCCATCAGATCCGCGTGCACCTGAAGGCAATCCATCATCCAGTCGTTTGCGATGCACTGTATGCCCCTAATCGGGAATGCCCCTTTGGGCTTACCCGTATGGCGCTCCACGCAAAATCACTGGAGCTTTCTTTGCCAAATGGCCAATCGGTGCGGCTTGAGGCGCCTCTCCCCGATGACCTTAAGGAAGCTATTGCTAAACTCAAAAACCTGTGATAAGCTTGTTTTTGTTATGAAGGCAACTCAGATAAAAATTTCTCCCGTGAATATTGAGCACAGGAAGAATATGGATCTCCGTGCGGGTGATACCGTGCGTGTGTGGTCTAAGGTGCAGGAAAAAGGGAAGACACGCCTCCAGGCATTTGAAGGACTTGTGTTGGCGCGCAAGCACGGCTCTGAAGCGGGTGCGACATTTACGGTACGGAAAGTATCAAGCGGAGTCGTGGTAGAGAGGATTTTCCCGCTCTATTCACCAAACATAGATAAAGTAGAATTGGTAAAGCGTTCAAAAGCGCGAAAGTCAAAACTTTATTACGTTCGCGAAAAAGCCGCAAAAGAAATTCGCCGGAAAATGAAAACGGCAGGCGTGGACATTCCTGATCTTGCGGAGAAGGAACCGGAGATCGAGGAAATGAAAAGTGAAGACGAGGAAGAAACAGCAGAGGTGATAGCAGAGACAGAAGAGACAAACGAAGCCACAGAAGAGAAGTAAGAAAAATCCCCGACTTCATGTCGGGGATTTTTCTGTATTTATTGGTAGACGCTATTACCTTGAGGTGGTATCATGGCGTTATGGGGTTAAGAGGACCAAAACCAAAAGGGAAAGTAAAAATAAAATGGTCGGCAAATTTTGCCTACGCGATCGGGCTTATTGCAACGGACGGGTGTCTTTATAAAGATGGAAGGCACATAAGTTTAACTTCTTTAGACCTGGAACAATTAAATAATTTTAATAAGGCGCTTGATATGAATGTAAAGATAAGTACAAAACAAGCAGGAGCGGGGAAATCATGTACTCATATTCAGTTTAGCGATGTACTTTTTCATAGATTCCTTATTTCAATAGGGGTAACCCAAGCAAAATCAAAGACAATTTCTGGTGTAGATGTTCCTAAAAAGTATTTTTTTGATTTTTTGCGCGGCTGTTTAGACGGGGACGGATGTTTTTATTCTTACTGGGACCCAAGATGGAGGTCAAGCCATATGTTTTACTTAACTTTTTCTTCTGCAAGCTTGAAGCATATTGAATGGCTAAGAAGGGAAATAAACGAGCGTGCTAATTCAATAGGGCATATATCAAAAGCACATAATAAAAGCTCAATCTATAATTTGAAATATGCAAAAAAAGAAGCACTGGTAATTATCAAGAAAATGTACTATAGTCCTAATGTTCTTTGTTTAAGCAGAAAGAAAGAAAAGATACAAAAAACATTGTTGGTTGAGAAAAAACAGCAATGTCTTTATGTATAAATATGCCCAGGTGGTGTAATTGGTAAACACGTACGATTGAGGTTCGTATGCCGTAAGGCGTGGAGGTTCAAGTCCTCTCCTGGGCACCACGTAGTAACTTGTTCGGAATTAAGAATATGGAGCGATTTTGCGGAAGCCAAAATCGCGCTTTGATTTTCGCCAAAACCCTTTCCGCCTACGGCGGAAGCCGTGAAATCCCATAATTCCCCCCAGCGTATGGAAACCGTTTTGTCCTTGAAAAAATTATTAAAACATACTGAAGGTCAATTTGGATATTAGAACTGCACGCGGTATAAAAATAATTGATGTTATAATATTTAAGTGACAATCTTTTCAAATAAATTAATAGTCGGAGTTGTTGCAATGGTTACGATGCTGGCGATCGGCGTCTCTATTGCCGCGACAATCAATGATTCGATTATTGACGATTCAGCAGTGCAGGAGGAGAGCGTGGTTGGGAAGACACGGTACTTCAAAGCAAAAGATTGCCCCGAGGAGGCGTATGAAAACAAAGATAATAACACCTCGTTTTATACTATGTGCAGAGCGTATACGACTGATGGGGTGTTTGTATATTACGATGGGATGCGTGAAATTGTCCTACCACCTATGAGTATGCCCACAATTATAAACGGACGTGTTGCGAGCTCTTCTCTTCCTACATATACGCAGCCGAAGCCATGGCCGATCGTTATTGAGGGCGCTGATTCGGAAACTTTTGAAATAATCTCTTCTCATTACCTAGACAGCTCTCTTGATCCAGAGCAGAATCCGACACTTACTTATGCTCGAGACAAAAACTTTCTCTATCGTATGGGAGAGAAGGTTGTTGATGCTGACCCTGATACGTTGGTAATACTGGGGAGAGGATATATTAAAGATAAAAACTCGGTGTATGATCGCGGAAGAAAAATAGAAGGCTCCGATCCTAAAACATTTGAATTTTTGAAATACGGTTACGCTCGCGATAAAAATTTTGTATATCTGGTGTGGCAGGATAAAAAAATAGAAAACTCTGATGGAAAGTCTTTTGAAATTATTGATGAAGATTATGCCAAAGACTCAGGCGCTGTATATTACAAACAAAAGAAATTGGAGGGAGTAGATCCGGGTACTTTTGAACTTGTATATCAAACGTATGTCGGCGACGGAACATATACTTCTCCAAGCGGGTACGCAAAAGACAAGAATTTTTTATATTATCAAGGAGAGCGTATTGAAGGAGCAGATCCTGACACTTTTGAGATAGTAGGTTTTCATGGAATACACGCGCGCGACAAGAATTTTGTTTATGGGTATAGGGCAAAAAAACTTTCTTGGATTGATGCAAATACCTTTAAAATTGTGTCGGACGTTTATTTTAAAGATAAAAACTCGGTGTATTATGGTGAAGGTAAAATAATTGATAACATAGACCCCATAACGTTCGAGTATTTAGGAGGAATATATTTTAAAGATAGAAATTCCGTATGGAGATCTTATTATGCTGATGAAGGTGGCGCAATTGGGTCTGTGTCTCGCATAAAAGACGCCGATCCAGGTACATTTCAATTTCTGGAATATGGATATGCGCGCGACAAAAATTTTGTATATTACAATGGAGATATTTTACTTGATGCCATTTCAGAATCCTTTGAAGTGCTTAACCAGGAATATTCAAAGGATAAAAATTTCGTTTATTTTGTAAAAGATAAAATTAAAGATGCCGACTCGGATACGTTTGAGGTTGTAGATTATACTTATACCAAAGACAAAAATTCCGTATATTACAGAGGAGTCAAGCTTAATGGAGTTGACGCAATATCTCTCTCGGTGCTTTCCTGCGGGTACGCAAAGGACAAATCTAAAGTGTTTACGGTAAATTACAATGGAGCAATGAATATTTTAGATGCCGCAGACCCCGATTCATTCAGGGTGTTTGAAGGGAATTGCTACGCAAAAGATAAAAACTTTGTGTACTATTACAATGGAATGCGAATTGAAGGCGCCGATCATAAAACTTTTGAAATTATTGATGCTTGGCATACAAAAGATTTATCGTCCGTGTATTACATGGGCACGCGAATTGAAGGCGCTGATGTTAAAACATTTGAGGCGGTGAAGGGAGATTACGCAAAAGATAAAAATTCTGTGTATTATAAAGGAATACGGATTGAAGGAGCCGACCAGGGGTCCTTTGAAGTTAATAATTATGGCACGGCGGCGAAAGATAAGAATACAAACTACACATCCGGCAAGCCTGTAGGAGCAGAGGAGATGGTAAACCATGATATTATATTTCCTCCCGGCATGGAAAATGCTGTACTGGAACGACTATACCCGCTGGATATTTAGATTGAGTTGGTACTCGGTAATGGAAAAACATTTCCGGAAAGACCGATGACTTCGCACGCTCCGCGCGTGCGAAGTAACCAGGGTTTTGTTTAAAAAAAGTTCGCGCAAAGTGTATAATTACAGCACAAGTGAACGAAGTGAGGTTGTACGCGGGAGGCGCAGTTTTTCTGCAAGAAAAGCGTTGTAATGACTTATAATAAAACCATACTGTATTTTTTTATTTTTCTCATCGGCTTTTTGGGTGTAAGCCTTTGGAGCGCGTGGCTCGTGACCCATCCGGCGCGCATTAAAAACGAACTTACGCCGGAGAACTACAAGCTCCCTTTTGAGAACGTTAAACTTACAACGAAAGACAACATATCAATTGATGGATGGTTTATTCCCGCGCCAGTTCCTCAAAAGCCGGCGTTGGTCATTCTGCACGGTTATCCCGCCGATAAGGGCGATTTGCTTTTCAGGGCAAGCCAACTTCACCAGGATTTCAACATTCTTTTAATTGATTTCCGCTATTTCGGAGAATCAGGAGGCACGCACACGACCCTCGGGTCCAAAGAACGCCTTGACGTGGAGGCCGCACTTCTATTCTTGGAATCACGCGGATTTGAAAAAGCGGGGGTATTCGGATTTTCGCTTGGTGGTGCCGCGGCTATTTTACAGGCCGCGCAGGACGATAGAATTTCCGCAATAGTTTCATACGCGTCATTTGCGGACGTGACGCTTCTTGGCAAAGACGTGTATAGCCACCTTCCCATTATTCGTGACGCATTAGTACCGCTCATGAACTTCTGGGCTAAGATGTTTTGGGATGTTGACGCCGCATACTCGCCGCAAGACGCGGCACAATATATTAAAATACCAATCCTGATAATTCACAGCAGGCAGGATGATCAAATACCGTTTCACCACGCCGAACTCTTAAGAGACGCTCTTCGCAATAACGAGTATGCTGAATTTTATTTTATGGAAAGCGGTCTTCATGGCGAGTTACCGCTAGATTTTGGAGAAAAAGTGAGAAATTTTTTCTTGCGGTCTTTGCCGCAGTGACCTATATGAGCGGCGTAGAGAGAGCGATATCCGGGAGTTGCGGAGCGCACGCGCTCCGCTTATACTTTCTATCATTGGGCGCGTGGCGGAATTGGTATACGCGTACGCTTCAGGAGCGTATGTCGCAAGACATGGGAGTTCAAGTCTCCCCGCGCCCACAGTGAATGTAATGAACGAGGACGCGAGCGAGCAAACTGCTTTGCTTGCGTGGGAGACTTGAAAGACGGAGCCATGTCGCTTTGCGACGGGCGAGTCCGGGCAGGAGCCACACGGTAGAATTGGAGCGAGTTTGCGAGTGAACAATTATGCCGATGTGAGCTGACGCCAAGTGCTTCCCCGCGCCCACAAACATGAGGCGACAATGCGGAGCATTGGCGTCTTTTTGTTTGCGCGTCTGGGAGAGAAACTGTTATTGACAGGAGTTGTTCATGTGGCAATATTGAATTGGATTTTCTGTAAACGATATTTTTCACCAGAGGGAGGCGACAGATGGAGGAAATGATCATACCTCGTTCCGTTATATTGAAGAGATTGACTTCTCCTATCACACTGAGATGGTGTGGAGGGGAGGGTAAGGTTGGCCAAGCAGAAGATATTCTTTGCAGAGACAGGTATGGGTGTTTATGGGTTGACACACAAGAGAATATTGAGAAAAAATATACTCTGATATCGTCTCTTCCTGATAGCAAGGTGCTTGCGTTCGTAGATGTGGCTCAAGAGAGGGCAGTGGGGGGCTACCATATCATAATGAATGAACGCGTTATATTCAGTGGCAGGAAAGATGATGTGTTGAGTAAGTTTCGGTGCGGAGCTTTTTTCATAATTACTCGGAACAACCATCTTATCCCAATACGGGTGAACCTAACAGAAAACGTAACGGCGTATCAATACTTGCTTCACTACGACTAGTTTTTTGTTTTTGCCCCGCGGCACCATCGCGGGGTTTTTCTTTATACTCACTACGTAATAATTTTTCGTAACGAAAATTCGTCATTGCAGTAGAAAAGGTTGTTACGCAGGGGGTCTTTTAAAAAAACGCCGCACATATATATGTGCGGCGTGCCCAAACATCCATGTAATGGACTGGTTGCTTATTCAGTGGTGATGTTCGTGCCCGCCTAATACTTGCGCAAACAGGAAACCACCCAAACCGATCATGAAAAGAGCCATTCGATACGATATCCACGTGTCGACTCCCACCATGTCGTACGTGATCGCCAAAAGGGCGGAAATGACCACGACGACAGAAAACAGGAAGTCAAAGAGCACGTGCCAATTGAGAATGGAATGAGTATGGTTGTGATCTCCATGCGGAGCAGTGCGAAGGATAACGAGAGAAATAAGATTTCCCGTTCCGCCAAGAATTCCTCCAATCAGCACCCACCAATTCTTGATATCAACCGGATGTGCCATGCGCTCCCCTGCTTCGCCGAGAACATGATACGCACCAATCCATAAGAGGATGATTCCCGAAAAAGCGAACCATTTTCTGATAAGAGAATCAGCCGCTTTTGTTGCGCGCACACTGATAAGGGCGACCACGAGCGAACCGGCTGTTACCACGTTATCGGATCCAAGGTGCACGGTATCGGAAAGGAGCGCTAAGCTTCCTGACGCGAACACCAGTACGATCTGGATAAGTATCGTGATAAAGTTTGAGGCCACCACGGCCCCGTATCGCCTCACCTCACTTAAAGAGAGCCACGCAAGGAAACTGCGGATAGCCCCAAACATATTCACCTCCGTAGAAAGTTCAATCTGTAATTACAATACACTATTTTTATAACTTTGTAAAGGGGTCTCGTGTCGTGTATAATAGCAACTAATGTTGTATACAAGAAAAGGCGACAAGGGCGACACGAGTATTTTTGGCTGTGATCAGCGATTTTCCAAAAGCTCCGCCATCGCGGAAGCGCTCGGCGCTCTTGACGAGGCGAATTCTTTTCTTGGTGTGTGCAAGACGAACATGGACGCGAGGCAGGTACTTTTGGAAGGAAAAACTTTTGAGGACATGGTTGATTGGATACAGCAGAATCTTTTCATTGTGCAGGCACATGTTGCGGGAGCGGACAAAACGATTGAGAAAGAGAAGATCACTCACATGGAGGCGGCGATAGGTATGATAGAAAAGGAGTTACCACCAATCAAGACATTTTTTGTTTCCGGTGGAACGGTACTCGCGGCGCACTTTGATTTTGTACGCACGCTTGCGCGCACCGCGGAGCGGCGAGTTGTTGCGGTTTCCGAGGCGGAGAATTCGAAAGTGGACCCGACAATACTCGTATTTTTGAATCGCCTCTCATCGCTCCTCTACGCAATGGCTAGACTTGTGAACCATAAATCTGGTATAACAGAGGAGCCGCCACACTACTGATGTGGCGTTCTACATGGTGCTCATGGTGTAAAGGTTAACACTGAGGTTTGTGGAGCCTCCGATTCGGGTTCGATTCCCGATGAGCACCCAAGACCAGAACCCCCCTCTTATTGAGGGGGTTTTCTGTGTCTTGGTGGCGCAAGCAAACCAACTGCTTGGTTTGCGTTCGGGATCGAAAGGCACAGCCATGTCGCTCTGCGACCGGCGAGCCAGGGTCGTGAGCACTTAGTAGATTTCGAGCAAAGCGAAGAAATGTACTTAGTGACTCCTGACCGATTCCCGATGAGCACCCGAGCCGAGGAGCTAATAAGCTCTCGTTTTTTACTTTCAGAAAGAAAACTAACCGCCAACCTCATTTTGTAGTATGATAGAGAGGCCATGGTATTCATTAAAAAATACGTCCTGCTTCTCATTGTGTTCGTCATTTCCGGTGCAGTAAGCAGTTATCTATTGTTTCAGGAAAAGGTAGCCGAAGCGCCTTCCGTGCAAGAAGGTACTACCCCTTCCTCGGGAACGACACAGGGAACAGTGGAGCGCAAGAAGAATGGAACTATCGTTGATTTGAGCGATAGTGGACTCACTGAATTTCCCAAAGAAATTTTAAGCAACATAAGCATAACAACGCTCATTTTATCAAACAATAGTATCAAAACACTGCCATCGGAGATAGGAAGGTTGGTAAATTTAAAAGAACTCTATCTGGATAATAATAAACTTGAGGGTGCGCTTGTGGGAGAGATCAGGCACATGAGCAAGCTTGAGGTCTTGGATGTTCACAATAACAATATGACCGGCATCCCGGCGGAGATAGGACAGTTGCGCCGCCTCACGATGCTCGATTTCTCCGGCAACACCATTGATACGATGCCCGATGAAGTACGAAATATCAGCGGAAATTTAAAAACACTCAATCTTTCAAACAATACGTATTCGCAAGAGACCCTGCTTCGCGTAAAAGTCATGCTACCCAACACGAACGTTATCTATTAGATCTTCTCACAAAGAACCAAAAGCTTCTCGCGCAGGGGACTCTTCCATACGGAGAGTTGTTTTGGTATCGTACAAGCACATGGACATCTTTTTTCAAAAACTTCGGCAATTTTATTTGAAGTACGAACGCCACATCACGACAGGCGCGTTTGCCGCGGGTTTCATCGTGGATAACCTCACGCTTACACGCATTGATCTTCTCTACGATAACCTCATACTCCTCTCGTACCTTCTTGTCGCCATTGTGAGCGTTCTCCTTTCCAATATGGTGTCCGCCACGGCCGCGAACAGATTTTTCGCTCCCATGCGCCCTTTGGTGCCGCTTGCTATGCAGTTTGCGTTTGGCGGACTCTTTAGCGGTTTCTTTATTTTCTATACGCGAAGCGCTTCGCTTGCCACAAGCTGGCCATTTTTACTCCTCCTCCTCCTTCTTCTCGTTGGCAACGAGGTGCTTAAGAAACGGTACAGCCGATTTGTCTTTCAGATGAGCATTCTTTTCTTCGTTCTTTTTTCTTATTTCATTTTCTTTTTCCCGATCCTTCTTCACGAAATAAGCGCACGCGTGTTTGTGCTCTCGGGTATCGCGAGCTTGTTTGCCATTGGCGCGCTTGTCGGCCTTCTTCTACGGGTGATGCCCGCGCGCGAGCAAGAATGGAAGAAAACACTCATTGCAAGCGTTGGCGGCATCTTTCTCCTCGTGAATATTTTTTATTTCGCAAATATTATTCCTCCCATACCGCTTTCGCTCAAAGAGGCGGGTGTCTACCATTCCGTCACGCGCGCGAAAGACAATACGTACATGGTTTCCTATGAGCAGAACAAGTGGCCTCTGTTTTTTGGACAAACAGGCTCTACATTTCACAAGAACCTAGGAGAGTCGGTCTATTTTTATAGCGCCGTCTTTGCGCCGACCGATATTGATACCAACATTTTCCATAGCTGGCAGTACTATGATGAAAATACTGGTAAATGGAGAGAAGCCAGTCGTATCGGGTTTCCAATCGTTGGTGGTAGAGACGGGGGGTATCGTGGCTACTCAATGAAAACAAACGTACAGCCGGGGCTTTGGCGAGTTCAAGTTGAAACCGCGCGTGGGCAGATCTTGGGGCGAGTGAAGTTTACCGTTGTTCCAGCACAGGAACCGCTTCTTTTGGAAACAGGCGTACAATGATCTCTTTCCCGGAGAGAATAATCTTGTTATCATAGGGATACAAGAAACACTCATCTAATGGAATCACTAATTTTGAATGACATAGTGGCGTGGCGCTTTTTGGCGTACACCATCATCCTTATCGGAATGCTCTTTGAAGGAGAGATATTTTTATTTACCGCTTTTTTTCTGGCTAGCGAAGGGTACATAGACCCCCTGAACACTCTTTTTTTTGTGGTTGTGGGGACATTGGCCGGAGATCTGCTGTGGTATTTCATGGGTCCATATGTTGAAAGGATCCGGTTTATTCAAAAAATTATTTTGCCGATCGCGGGAAAGATAGACAGCCAGCTCAAGAAACGGCCGGCTTTCACTATTCTCATTTCAAAATTCATATACGGCTTTCATAGACCGACCCTTTTACGCGCAAAACTTGTCGGAATAAGTTTGAAGCAATTCATCAAGATCGCTTTTCCCGCCAGTATTATATGGATAGCGGCAATAGCGGTTCTCGCGGTTCTCTTTTCGGCTTCAATCGGGTTGTTTAAAACATACTTGAAGTTTGCGGAAATAGGTCTCTTTGTCGGGGTATGTGCTTTTGTTGTAGCGGATTATCTGATATCCGGATTTTATAGAAAGAAATTTTCTTCAAACCCTGATACTACGAAGTAAAAAGCCACGGCTCGTTCGAGAGGAAGAACTACTCCAGTATACTGGAGTAGGGGAGATGTATGCGAATATCTCGCTTCATATTTGCACACACCACTCGCTTTACGTCGCTAATACAAAAACACCCCGATACCATCGGGGTGTTTTTTAAATACGCGTATAGTTTTTCTGATTTTTTACTCTCCCAACGTGGTGAAGGAGCGCTCTCCCGAAGTGGCCGTGTTGCCCGCAATATCAGCGGACTTAACAACAAAGTAATACGTAGTACTTGCGGTGAGTCCCGAGAGTGTGAAAGGGTGAGTGAGTGTGAAGCTTGTGTTTGTAGCGTTCGGAACGGAGGAGAGGCTAAGGGGAGTGGTGGTGGCGTACCAAACACTTCCGTTACTTGCCTCATTCGTGTTCCACGAGACGGTTGCGGTTGTCGTGCTTACTGTCGCCGTGATATTGCTGATGACGGGCGCCGTCGTATCTGGTATTTCTCCCGAAAGTGTTACGAAAGACAAAGTGCTTGAAGTTGCCGTTAAGCCTTCAGCGTCGGTTGATGCCACGACAAAGTAATACGTAGTACTTGCGGTGAGTCCTGAAAGAGCGAGGGAGTGACTAGCAACCTTGTCAGACGAGCTTTTTGATAAGGTACTTCCTCCAAGAACGAGAGGGGTTCCAGTGGCGTACCATACTTTAGAATTTGAAACTTCGTTGGTATTCCAGTTTACGCGCGCCGTAGTAGTTCCGGCATTTGTGGTTATGTTTGAGATGACAGGGGTAGTAATGTCGTCATTTCCATCACATTCGCCAATCGTATCGCCATGGGCAAGATGGGCGTCCACGGCCGCGCGAGATATTTCAAGCGTGCGGTGAATGCGAAAGAATGACGTGTGGCATACTTTCACTTTCTTGTCCTCATGTTTTGAACCTCTGTCGTCATCTTCATCGTCATCCTCCTCGTCTTCGTCCTCATCGTTCTTGTTGTCTTCTTTCTTTCTATCATCCCTCTCCGTTCTTGCCTTCATCGTACTCGTGCTATTGCGTTCTGTTCTTATCTCCCATGAAGTGGTGGTGCTGTTTGATGAATCGGATCTGAATTTGAACTTTGCTTTGATGCCTTCTCCTTTTGCTTCAACTTCAACTCTCACCTTCCGGCCGTCGCTTTTTATTTCCGCTTTAATTTTTTCAAAATCATCAATACGTGTTTCGGCGAGTTTCGTGAGCTCGTTAATGATATTCTCTATGGCTAAAACTCCTGCTTGATTGCCGCGATTTGCAAGGTCAAGCTTTGTTTGCTCCAAGTGCAAAAGCGCAACGGCAAGGTTTCCTCTTACTTTTTCTTTCCCACTCCACGGAGTAGTTGTCGCGGTGCTTGTTGAATTTGTTCCTTGCGATGCGTGAGTGCTTGTGGCGACGGATGAGGTGGCGGTTGTATGCGTGCCAACACTCTCGCTCGTCAAAATTGCGAGAATAATTTTCGCTTCCCCCAGTCTCTCCCCGGCAAACTTGATCCGTAGCTCGTCTTTCTTTTCGTTCACTGCAATTATGATGCGGACATTTTCAATCGCAATATCAACAGGGAAGAGCAGGTCTCCCGGCTTTGCGCTGTCAGCTGCTACGATAGTTGACCCGGTGAGGAAACTCACGACTAAAAGGGACGCCAATGCCGTCCGAAAGTTGAGAACTTTGGATAGGAGCGATCTGCGTCCGGCCGAAGTAACTGCTTCGCGTGCGTGCTCTGCGTAGAACCCGCGCGTAATCTTTGACCACAGCAAATTTTTTTCAATTTCTGTGATTGACTTCAGACCGAGTTGTTCCAGTTTTTCTTCTATATCAATTTTCATATGGTTTTTGTTCCAACATAGCTTGTAATTTTTTTATGGCGCGATGATGCCGGACTTTGGCAGTGGTTTCTGTAATACCAAGCATGTCGGCGGCGTCGCGCATAGTCATTCCTGACCAATATTTTAGTTTGAGAAGATCTTGATACGGTTCTCCAAGTTTACCGATGTGCTTTTGCAGATGGCGATAGTCTTCCATTTTCATCTCATAGCTCTCGTGAATGATCTCTTCATCGAGCGAGACGGTAGCGTGCAGACCCCTGTGCCGTTTGTATATCTTTCGTTTGAGGATCACAAAGACGAAACCATAAAATTGCTCATCGCTTTTGTACTGAAATCTCGGTAATCCTTTCCAGACATCAATAAAGGTTTCTTGCACGATGTCCAACGCGTCGTCTCGGTGCGAGGTGTGAGAAAGAACGTAGGCAAAAAGCCTGGCGCTGAGCCGATCAAATATTGCCCGAAAAGCATCTTCATTGCCGCCTTGGACGTCCTTGATCAATACCTGCAGTTTTTGCGAGTTTTCTCTGTTCACGTTCTTTCTCTTAGAGTATGTCCTTGTATAGGAGAAAGGTTACAGTATTCTGACAGCTGCCGCAAATAGCGCGTACACGGAACAAAAAACACGCGGGATATGAGCGAAGCCCATATCCCGCGTGTTTTTCAAGCAGTACTTAAAATCTCTACCCTTTATAGTTCCACAAAGAGCAGTAAGAACATGATGCCGATACCGAAGAGGATGGCCGCAAATTGGACCATGGAACGCCGTGGATCCGATACCTTATGGATCTCAGGCACCAGGTCTGAACCTGCGATATAGAGAAAGCTTCCCGCGGCGAATGCGGCGATCATAGGCAATAAGGCATCGATACTACTGCCGACAACAAGCGCGATGCCAGCTCCGATGACTGCAGTAAGAGCCGAGAGAAAATTCATGAAGATGGCTTTGTTTTTACTAAACCCCGCATGAAGCAAAACCCCAAAATCACTGATCTCTTGGGGAATTTCGTGAAGAACGATGGCAATAGTTGTTGCGATACCGACCTCAATACTAATGAGATAGCTGCTGCCGATAATAACGCCATCAATAAGGTTGTGCACGCCGTCCGACACTAACACGAGATGTCCCAGGGGCGCGACTGGCGCGTTTTCATGCGCGAGTGCTTCCGCGTGTATTTCTTCACCGACCCCATTCTCCACAGTATGAACGTGTTTCCAGCGCAGGAATTTTTCCAACACGAAAAATGACACAATGCCGAGCAATATGAAAAGCGACACTGAGGCGGCATCGTTACTTTCCTTGAACGACTCGGGAATCAAGTGTATTAACGCGTCTCCGAACAATGCTCCGGCGGCAACACTTACCAGCACAAAGAGCACCTTGTGGAGCAGGCGTTCTTTCATGGAGAGCGTTACGATGCCAACGAGCGAGATAACGCTGACAATGAAGACGCTTGCGAATGTGTATAAATAAACGGTAGACATATAAACTTATTTGTATCATAACCCTTTTTCGCGCTTTTCACAACTGGGATTGACGCTTTTTATCTTGTATAATCGGAATAGTTCAGTAGTCTGGAATTAAACAAATTATCAAAATATTTATGGAAAACGATACAACAACGTTGCAACAACCAAATTCTAACCAATCACGGATTCGCTCGCTCACGAGATTCGCAAATAAAAAGACCGTGGTACTCGCGGTAATTATCGGCCTCATTCTTGTCGCACTCTTTTATTTTAAAGGCACGTTTGTGGCTGCAACGGTAAATGGAAGCCCGATAAGCAGATTAAGCGTTGTTTCGCAATTAGAAAAAGAGGGAGGTAAAAACGTACTCGATTCGCTGATCACGGAAAAACTTATTGAAAGTGAGGTAAAAAAAAGAGGAATCGTTACCACTGATGATGAAATAAATCAGGAAATTAAAAATATAGAAGCTTCCATTGTGGGGCAAGGCGGTACCCTTGAGGCAGCACTCCAAGAACAGGGTATGACTCTGGAAGGTTTGAAGAAAAGAATCGGGACGCAAAAAGCGGTTGAGAAAATCCTTGAGGATAAAATACAAGTGACCGATGAAGAAGTGAATACATACATAACAGATAATAAAGTCACTCTGCCAAAAGGGAATGAAAGTGAAGCAAAAAAGCAGATCTCGGTTCAGCTCCGCAATCAAAAACTCAATCAAGAGGCATCGCAGTGGATCAACGGAATTCGAACAGAAGCGAAGATCAAATATTACGTGGAGTATTAATGAAGGATAGCGGAGTCATGTGGCGTGTGTTGACCGAGCACCACTTTTACTTCTGAACTCGTAACGATTACCATAAACTCTGCATTATAATTTACCCAAATACAAGATATGAGGTAATCAGTAAAAGTGGTGCTCGGTTGACAAAAAATGCAAAGCATGCTATCAATTACTTAGTTCACAGCAAGGGAGATAGAGTCATGACGCAGAGCTTGAGACGAGCCATGTTGGATTCCCGTGTGCCGCAGAATGTGAAGGCGCACATGAGGGCCCAAAAGGAGGTACAAGCGACAGAGCTTGCACCAGAGAAGCAGGTACAACTCAAAAAGGAGCACATGAACGGCATGAGAAAGAAACGGAGCTCCCCATTCCGTCTTCCGCAGTACGGATATCGTTAACAACACCCCATCCGAGTTTCTCTCCATAAAGAGAGAGCTCGGGTGGGGTTTTTTCTTGACTTTTATGGCACCTAGGAGTAATATCCAAGTATTGATAACAAGCCCCCCGGGGCGGTTTTTTGTAGGCAAGAAATATGAATCCCGTTAGAGGTCACAATGTTACGTATTGGCAATACGGGATTTGGTTTAATAGAATATCAGATAAGCACTTATTAAGTAATTAGGACATGAGAACCTTCGGTTCTCTACCTCTAACGGGATGAAATTATTTGATTACATGAAGGACGTAAAAGCGGAATTAAAGCATGTCAGTTGGCCGACCAGCCGCCAAGCGACATACTTCACATTGCTGGTGATAGCGCTATCGCTTCTTACTGCGTATTTTCTGGGACTCTTTGATTTTATCTTCACGAAACTTCTCGGTATCTTTATCGTTTAGATTGAGTTTTTATTCCGACGAGCGAGGAGCGCCGCGAAAAATGAGTGAAGCGAAATTTTTCATGGCGTCCGAGCGAAGTCGGAACAAAGGGTTTAATACCATTTATTTAACATATTCGTAAAGATTAGTACTTCGTATTATTATGGCAAAACAAGAGATAGAACAAGGAAGAAATTGGTACGCGATCCACACCTATGTGGGGTATGAAAATGCTGTGCAGAGAAACCTCAAACAGCGCATAGAATCTCTCGGCATGGAAGACAAGATATTCAGTGTTATTGTTCCCGTCGAAAAAAAGATCAAGATAAAAGGAGGGAAGCGTGTTGAAATTGAAGAGAAGATATATCCCGGTTACGTGCTCGTTGATATGATCGTGAATGATGAGTCATGGTATGTGGTACGCAACACGCCGCGGGTAACAGGGTTTGTGGGTGCGGGTATTTATCCGGTACCGTTGCAGAAAAATGAAGTAGACACACTCTTCGCGCGGATGCAGAGCGGAGAAACAAAACACAAGATTGATTTTCAGGTTGATGATCCGGTAACCATCATAGACGGACCGTTTAAAGAGTTTGAAGGCAAGATCAGCGAGGTGGATGAAGATCGGGGCAAGGTGAAGGTCTTGGTATCCATGTTTGGCCGTGAGACGCCGGTTGAGCTCGACTTCTTGCAACTTAAGAAAATATAAGTAGTATTAGTGATAATTCATATTATATGGCGGTTATAGTAAAAAAAATTAAAATACAGGTTACGGGGGGGAAGGCAAACCCCGCGCCACCATTAGGACCCGCGCTTGGCCAGGCGGGGGTTAATATCGGTGAGTTCGTGAAACAATTCAACGAAAAAACGCGAGAGATGATGGGAGACATCATTCCGGTTGAGATCAGTGTGTATGAGGATAGAAGCTTTAGTTTTATCTTAAAGACGCCTCCCGCGTCATCGCTCTTGATGAAGGCGGCCGGCATAGAGAAGGGTTCCGGAAAAAATGTCACCAGCAAGGTGGGAACCGTGACGAAGGCGCAGGTACGCGAGATTGCGGAAAAAAAGCTGACCGACCTTAATGCCAACGATGTAGACGCCGCGTCAAAAATTATTGAAGGTACGGCGCGAAGCATGGGGATTGACGTGAAGTAGTAGAACGTCAATCGACCCTGGGTGATAGTTTCGAGCCTCGGGCGAGAAAACTAGCCGCAAGGTTGAATTGCGAATGCTTGGAGCAATTCAAAGACGGAGTGAGCGAAAGCGAGCGAGTCGGGGTCGCAGAATTTTTTAGTAAAAAATATCTGTGACTACTGTTCCTGTAAGGGATTGACGTGAAATAACAGGCAGTAAACAAAAAAGCGCGAAAGCGCTTTTTTGTTTACTGCTGTGAAATTATCATTGTTACAAAGAACCCTTTTACTACTCCAGTATACTGGAGTAGTAAAGGAAAGGAGAAAGGGGTGTTTTTGAACCACTTGTTGATTGTTTATTATGATGTGTATATGGCATTGGCGTATGTTGTTATACTCCAGTATACTGGAGTATAAGTGATATTTCTTATTTATAAATTAGTATAAAAATATATGCCGCATATTTCATCCCGTAAGGTTAATAAGCAGGTTTTAGAAAAAATCGATAAACTTCTCTTTTCCGCTGTTAGCGACAGAAATGTTTCCCAAAAACAGCAGCGCCTTGCTTTTTCTGAGTTACTCACTCCGACTGAAAAAATCATGCTTGGCAAGCGCCTCGCGGCTGTTTCTCTGTTGTCGCAAGGGGAGAGTCCTTATAAAGTTGGAAAGACGCTACAACTAAGTGAGACCACGACTGCGAAATTTCAGATCAAACTTGAAAACGGAAAATTTTCTAATGCGAGTAAACTTTGCAGTATATTACGAAAGGGGCCATTACAACACTATATTGAAAATCTTTTTAAACCCTTGCCACGCTATGGTACGAGCCCCGCACAACTTTTCAAGGAATAGATTTGCTGTCTCACTACTCCAGTATACTGGAGTAGTGAGAGTCTTTTGAAGTAAAAAATTTTGACAGAATTCTTACTATATGCCCCGCCGAATGGTGGGCTTTACTTTTAGGTGGTAAAAAGGTAATAAGGGTATAGTTGTAAACTAAGTTCTTTAACCATAACAGGAGGTGTTTTGTGGCAGAATCTTTTAACGAAATAACAGTCCGCGTTCTCGCGAAAACGGTCATTGACCGCGATGCAGTGCGCGAGTGGCTTGACGAAATGGGAGCGGATGAGTTTGAGATTCCGGATGAAGAAGCGGTTTCGGATCCGGCGCTACTCGTGGCGCTTGCCGCCAAGCAGTGCTATATGGCATTTCAGCCCGGACTCAATCCGAATGTCAACAAGGTCCGCAAGGACATGCTTGACTACTTGGACAACGTGCTCAAGCAACGACACGGTTCCGTTCTGGAGCACGCAGTGTTTACTTTCGGTATCAACGGGTGCTCGCGAGTTTTCACCGGCGAGATGAATCGCCATCGTGCCGGTGTCGGCATCTCCGAGCGGAGTATGCGCTACGTTCGGTATACCAACATAAAGTTCTGGATGCCGGAATGTTTCCGTGAGAGCACCGATGACAGTATTGAAATTACGGAGAAAAAGAGGCGGAGTCGCGAAGTGCTCGCTGTACAGTTCAAAAGTCAAGAAAAGATGATGGAGGCATTCGCTGATATCTGGAAGGAAGAACTCGAGCCAAGCAGCACATTTCACGCGAAAAAGGTTCTCACGTCGGCATTTCGGCGCGGTATAGGTATGGGAATTGCCACTGGAGGTGTGTGGTCACTCAACCTCCGTGCACTTCGGCATGTAATTGCTCTGCGTACCGATGCCGGCGCCGAAGAGGAGATTGTCCATGTGTTCAAGAAGGTAGGGAAGATCATGATCGCGGCGGTCCCGGAAATATTTGGAGACTTCAAGGAAGTGAACGGTGCGTTCGTCCCGGAATATTGGAAAGTGTAGTTTTTTCAGCCCTGACATCCGTGTCGGGGCTTTACTTTTTATAGCGAGTGGGGCAGTATACGGGCAGGCAAGTAAATTCCAAACCCTTGAAAATGAAGGAGATCTTTCATGACTGAGTTGAAACAAGCATTATCTCATCTGGTGGATGACCGAAACATCATGCGTCCCTCTTGGGATGAAACTCACATGTTTCGCACGATTGCGGCGGCCACGAGATCATCATGTCTCAAACGCGCCGTCGGTGCGGGACTCGTGCGTGAGAAACGGGAAATTGCTTCGGGGTATTCCGGCGCTCCCGAAGGTGTAACGACCTGCCTTGAGCACGAATACTGCTACTACGAAGACCTGGCGTGGCGCGAAGCGCAAAAGGGGAACGGGCAGTTTGAGGTGTTGCGTGAGCAATACAAGATCTATTGTACCGCGGTTCATGCCGAGGCGAACGCCCTTGGACAGTGTTCTCGTTTCGGTACCTCGGCGGTGGGAGCGACTCTCTTTATCACCAATTTCCCTTGCCCGGGATGCGTACGGGATCACATCATTACCAATAAAATCAGCGAAGTTCGTGTGTGGAAGCAGTATTTAAGCAACCCACTTTTGGTGATTGATGAGAAAAGGGAAAGCGAACGCCTGTTGCTTCAAGCCGGTATTTCCATCAAGGAAATTCCATTGTCGGACGAACGCATCATGGAAATTGCATTTCTCATGACGCGTGTCGGCTCGCGAACCTCCTATACCTTCAAATCTTTTGAATAATTGTTCAAGCCCTGACATCCGTGTCGGGGCTTTTCTTTTTCCTGCCATTTGTGATATAAGTGATGCAGATTTTACACACCTCTCACATAGGAGGGTTTATGGAAAAGAAAGGTAAGTTCATTGTTCTTGAAGGCGGTGAAGGGTCCGGCAAGTCAACCTGTATTGGGGTATTGAAAGAACGCCTCCCGCTCATCTTTGGGGCTCATGCATTCCTCTTTACCAGAGAACCGGGTGGGACGGCAATCGGTGAAAACATACGGCGTATCCTTATGTCAAAAGACCCCGGTCTGGAGCACATGCAGCCCCTTACGGAACTCATGCTTTTTTGTGCGGCACGGACTGAGCACGTGCAGACCGTTATTAACCCGGCGCTACAGAATGGCACCCATATCGTGTGCGACCGCTTTGATGCGTCAACTATTGCATATCAGATTGACGCGTTGGAAAGGAATGATCTGCGGAGTGATTTTGAGATATTGAACGCGTTGGCACTTGGGCACAGGAGCAGGAAGGTGTTTCACCAATGGATGGGCGGTCCGCATCCGGACATATATATCATATTGGATGTGGATCCTTGGGTCGGATTGGAACGGACCGCAGAGGCAAAAGGGAAAGACACCACGCGGTTTGACGATAAGGAAATCGCCTTCCATGTACGGGTGCGGGAAAGTTTTCTCCGTTTTGCACAGATACATCCGGAGTCTGCCGTGGTACTCAACGCGAACATGGCGCAAGAAGATGTCGTGCAAGAAGTTCTTGATATTATTCTTTCAGTTGTAGACTCATAGTACTTTTTCCATCTCTGGAACCTAGCGGTTTCGGAGATTTTTTTTGCAGAGGAGGTGTGATACTATGGGTTTACTGGCTCTCTATGGACTTCAAGGAATATCAAAAGGAATCAAAAAAGACGGCATTGTACCCCGATAGCGGGAGCAATTTCATATATCCGACACTGGGGCTCTCGGGAGAATCGGGCGAAGTGGCGGACAAGATAAAAAAGATTATTCGCGATGACGGAGGGCGTGTGTCGGAAGAAAAGAGAGAAGACATAAAAAAAGAACTCGGCGATGTGTTGTGGTATGTCGCACAGCTTGCCACCGAACTCCGGCTTGATCTGGATGATATCGCGAAAGCAAATCTAGAGAAACTTTTTTCAAGAAAAGAGCGCGGCGTACTCGGGGGGAGCGGTGATAATAGATAGGGATTGAATGACGAATCAAGAATGGTAAAGCAAGAGCTGGAAAAAATAATACAGAAGGCGCTCAAAGAACTTTCTATAGAGATGGGGAGTATTTCCGTTCCGCATTCGATACTATCCGACCATGGTGACTATGCGACCAATGTCGCTCTTATAGCTTCAAAACAAGAAGGTAAAAGTCCTCTCCAACTTGCGGAAAATATAAAGAAAAAGATTAAAGAACAGAATAATCCGTTGCTTGAAAAAGTGGAAGTTGCGGGTCCGGGGTTTATTAATTTTCACCTTTCTCTCCAGGGCATTGAACAACACGTGCAAGAGGTCGCCCTAGAGGTTGGCGCGGGATATCAATTCAAAAGGGCAAAAAAAATAAACATTGAATTCATTTCAGCAAACCCCACGGGAGATCTCCACATAGGCCACGGCAGAGGCGCGTTTTTTGGCGATGCGCTCGCGCGCGTATTTTCGTACGCGGGCGCACAGGTCACGAGAGAATACTACATGAACGATTCGCGCCAAAGCGGGCAGATCAAAGAGCTCGGCAAAACGGCGCTGGGGAAGGGAGAGGAATATCGGACGGAAAAATTGGCGCAGTTAATTGAAAGTATTAATGTTTCGGGGAAGAGCGAGGAAGAAGCGGGCACTGTCTTGGCGGCGCTTATACAGGAGTCCAACAAGAGGTTCATTGAGAGTAAGCTTAATATTTCCTTTGATGTATGGTATTCGGAAGATGAAAAATTGCGGGCAACGGGCGCAAATGATGTCATGCTTGCAAAACTTTCTGACAAGGGTCTCACGTATGAACGTGACGGAGCGGTGTGGCTCAAAACCAGCGAATACGGAGATGACGAAGACAGGGTAGTCGTTCGCTCTGACGGAACGAAAAGTTATTTTATTTCGGATATCACATACCATCAAGATAAATTTGCGAGGGGATTTGATACCGTAATCGATATTTGGGGCGCCGACCATCACGGACATGTGAAAAGAATGCACGCGGCGGGAAAGATGCTTTCGTGGCCGACGAAGCCCACCGTCCAGCCGATCATTTTCATCACCCAGCTCGTGTCGCTCAAAGAAGGTGGAGAGGTGAAGAAGATGAGCAAGCGCGCGGGAACGGCGATCTGCCTTGAAGATCTGGTAGATGAGTTTGGCATTGATGTCGTGCGATGGTTTTTTGCGGAAAAAACGTTGAACACTCATATGGAATTTGACGCGGCTCTTGCGCGGGAGCAATCGCAAAAAAATCCGGTCTTTTATGTGCAGTACGCGCATGCGCGCATTTGTTCCGTGTTGGAGAATGTTCGCGATCTTGCGCCGAGCGAAACGACACTTCTGGACGTCATAAAGAGCGGTGCGGGACGCGCTCTCGCATTGAAGCTCCTCCAATTTCCCGAAGTTGTTCTAGAAGTGACTAAGGAATTTCAAGTGAACAAACTGACGACCTATGCGTATGAATTGGCTGCTCTGTTCAGCCAGTTCTATCATGACGTGCGAGTTATTGAAGGCGATCAATATAACAGAGGAGCGCTCCTCCTCATGAAAATAACCAAAGAGGTCCTTGCGAAGTCTATTTCCTTGCTTGGCATCAGCGCTCCGGAAAGAATGTAGAACCCATCTCAAAATAAATGGCGTACCGAGGGGCGTTTTTTCTCGCGCGAGACGCTGTCGCGGAAAACGAGCCATATCGAGATACGGCGAGTTTGAGCGGCAAGTCGCAGCCGAGAAAAAACGGTCGCAGGAACCAAGCGTTATCGTATCCTTACTCATAGCGGTTTATTTTGAGATGGGTTCTAAGGAGCATATTCTTTTTTTGCCAAGACTGACAAAAGGGTGGTACTATAAGGGGATATTATGGAAAAATCAGGCCACGACACAGAAAAGTCTCCCGTTGCCAAAAGAGAAGAGGAAATTCTCGCTTTCTGGCGCAAAAACCGCATTTTTGAGAAGACGCTGGAGAAAACGAAAGAAGGCAAACCTTTCGTTTTTTATGATGGCCCGCCATTTGCCACCGGTCTTCCTCACTACGGCCACTTTGCGGCAGGAACCATCAAAGATGCAATTCCTCGTTATCAGACGATGAAGGGACGCTTTGTGCGCCGCCAGTGGGGTTGGGATTGCCACGGGCTTCCTGTTGAGAACTTAATTGAAAAAGAGCTCGGCTTGGAGCATAAAAAAGATATTGAGACATTTGGTGTGGGGAAATTTAACGCCGAGGCGAAAAAGTCGGTGCTTCGCTATGACTCCGAGTGGAAAGAACAAGTGCCGCGCATGGGGCGATTCGTTGATATGGAGGCAAGTTATAAGACGATGGACTCCACCTATACCGAGTCAATTTGGTGGGCATTCAAAGAATTGCACAAAAAGGGTCTTGCGTATGAAGGATACAAATCCATGCACATTTGTCCGCGATGCGAGACG
Organism: Patescibacteria group bacterium; assembly: GCA_038063375.1. Classification (NCBI taxonomy): domain Bacteria; species Patescibacteria group bacterium. Next base: position 5,473 of record JBBTVG010000028.1, on the reverse strand, counting down.
ACACTCGCCAGCGCGGAAGTGGCGCAAGGATACAAGGACATTACCGACATTTCGGTGACAGTGAAGTTTGAGCTCTTGAGTGAGTCCGAAACGTATGTGCTTGCGTGGACGACGACTCCGTGGACGTTGCCGGGGAACGTCGCGCTTGCGGTGGGGAAAGATATTGAGTATGCGAAAGTGCGGCACGAAGGGAAACACTATATTCTTGCGAAAGAACGAATCGCGGAAATATTTAAAAACAAAGAGCATGAAGTAATTGAAGATATCAAAAGCCGCGACCTCGTCGGCAAATCCTATAAACCGGTCTTTGATTATTACAGCAAAGATGCGAACATGGAGAACCATGAAAATGGCTGGAAGATATACGCGGCTCCTTTTGTGACGACCGAGAGCGGAACCGGTATTGTGCACATCGCGCCGGCATTCGGCGAGGACGACATGAACGTGGGGAAAGAGAAACACCTTCCGTTTGTTCAACACGTGAACATGGATGGCACATTCACGGCGGAAGTCTCGGACTTCGCGGGTCTCTCGGTGAAGCCCAAAGACAATTCGCAGGCAACGGACATTGAGATCATTAAATATTTGGCGCACCACGATACTCTTTTTGCAAAAGAAAAAATCGTCCACTCCTATCCGCACTGCTGGCGGTGCGATACGCCGCTTTTGAACTACGCGACAAGCTCGTGGTTCATTGAGGTTACGAAGCTACGCGACAAGCTCGTGAAAGAAAACAAGAAGATAGCATGGGTTCCGAGCTCTGTCGGCGAGGCGCGTTTTGGCAATTGGCTGGAGGCCGCGCGCGACTGGGCGATCTCTCGTTCGCGTTTCTGGGGCGCGCCACTGCCGGTGTGGAAGTGCGATGCATGCGATGAACAAGAGATCATCGGGTCTATTGACGAACTGCGCGAACGTAGCGCTCTGCGTATCACCAAAATTATCCTTGTCCGGCACGGCGAGAGCGAGAAGAATGTAAAAGATATTTTTGACCACTCATTGAATACATACGGTCTGACAAAAAAAGGAGAGAAAGAGGCAAAAGAACTTGCGGGCAAACTAAAGAGCGCTTCCGTAGATCACGTGTATTCATCGGAAGTACGGCGCGCAAAAGAGACGGCGGAGATTCTCGGCAAAAAATTGAGTCTGCCGGTTTCCATCGCCAATGCGTTAAACGAAATGAACAATGGAGAGTGGGACGGCAAAGGAAGAGGTGATGAACGTATCAGAGAAGGGAGAGAAGCATATCTTGCGCTCTCTCCCGAAGCGCAATATAAAGCGCCGCGTGGTGGCACCGGAGAGAGTTGGGAGGAGGTGGAAGAGCGGATACAGGGCTTCATAGAAGAGATGCTCACAAAACACGCGGGAGAAACGGTCGTGCTGGTAACCCATGCGGGGCTGATCGGCTACGCGCTCCGCGCGCTCAACACTTTGAATTTCCGAGAGACGATGCAGACATTTGAAAAGCCACAGATGCAAGGGTACGCCATCCCGATGACCATTACGGTGGACAATAAAACAAAGCACGCCTTGGATCTGCACAGGCCGTTCATTGATGAGCTCACATTTCCGTGCTCTTGCGGTAGTGCGATGAAACGAGTACCGGAAGTGTTTGATTGCTGGTTTGAGTCCGGATCGATGCCGTACGCGCAGTTCCACTATCCGTTTGAGAATAAAAAAGAATTTGAGGACAATTTTCCCGCGGATTTTATCGCGGAAGGGCTTGATCAGACGAGAGGGTGGTTTTATACGCTCTTGGTGTTGGGAGTCGCTCTTTTTGGAAAGTCGCCATACCGAAACGTTGTTGTGAACGGCACCATCGTGGCGGAAGACGGCCAAAAAATGAGCAAGCGGCTCAAGAATTATCCCGACCCCATGGAGGTCGTCGCGAAATACGGCGCAGACAGCGTGCGTTATTACATGCTTTCATCTCCCGTTATGAGGGCGGAAGATCTCCGGTTTAGCGAAAAAGGAGTTGACGAGATTTACAAGAAACTCATTTTACGCCTTGGGAACGTCTGCACATTCTACGAAACATACAAAGGCGATTTAGAGCCAACACTTGAAGGCAAGCATCCGGAGAGCACCAACGTGCTAGACCGGTGGATTATCACGCGAGGGAATCAACTGATCAAAGAAGTGGAGGACGCGATGGACCGGTACGAACTTGACCGCGCGACACGCCCCATCGCCCTTTTTATTGACGACCTTTCCACCTGGTACCTGCGCCGTAGCCGCGAGCGATTTAAAGGAGATGATGAAAGAGACAAACAATCCGCACTACACACTACGCGCTCTACCCTACTCACGCTCTCCAAGATCATGGCGCCGTTCATGCCGTTTGTCGCGGAGGATATATATAAAAAGGTTAATGGGGAAAAAGAAAGCGTGCATCTGGAGGATTGGCCCAAGGGAGGGCGTGTTAATGCTATGTTAGTTGAGGAAATGTCGGAGGTGAGAAAGGTCGTCTCGTCTTCCCTTGAGAAGCGCGCAAAGAGAGGTTTCAAGGTGCGGCAACCGCTTGCGAAACTGACCGTGAAGAGCCGCACATTAGAGAAAAAAGAAGATCTGCATGTGCTTATTAAAGACGAGGTGAACGTAAAAGAAGTCGTATTTGATGCGAACATAGCGGACGATGTGTATCTTGATACTACTCTGACCGACGAACTCAAGAAAGAAGGTTTCGTGAGAGAACTCATTCGTCATATTCAAGACTTGCGCAAGAAAACACAATTAACGCCAAACGATATCGTGACACTTCTGGTTTCTACGAGTGCCGAAGGGGAAACATTGGTACGCGAGTTTGAGAACGACATTAAAAAAACCGCTCTCCTTCGCGAAGTTAAGTTTGACAAGACGTTTGCGGGCGAAGAATTTGCCGTTGGCGGTGTCCCGTTCAAACTGCGGCTTGAGAGATAATGTATGTCTCATCACCTCTACCAAACCGAATGTATCGTACTTGGGAGTCGTAATATCGGCGAATCCAATCGCTTATTCTTCCTGTTAACGAAAGATCTCGGACTCGTGGTTGGGAGCGCGCAGGGGATCAGGGAACTGAAGGGGAAGCTCCGCTACAGTTTGCAGGACTTCAGATACATCAGAGTGGAGCTCGTGCGAGGGAAAGAGATGTGGCGCATCACGAACGCGGCACACCTCTCTGACTTCCACACACTACTTGGCGACAAGGAGAAAACCGCGCTCGTAGCGCGCGTCTCTCTACTCATACAGCGTCTTATCCATGGCGAAGCGAGAGACCTCACGTTGTTTAACGTTTTATATGAGTTCCTCAAGTTCTTGGAAAAGGAAGAACTTGGTACGGAAGAGTTGCACAGTGTAGAGGTGCTCGTGAACCTCAAGGTATTGCACTTGCTCGGATATGGGAGCGAACGGGAGATATTCCGGCCGTTTTACCTGTTACCACCAAGCAAAGACTTACTCAGCCACATGGCGCCTGTCAAAAAAATGGCACTTTCCGAAATAAACAGAGCACTCCAGGAAAGTCATCTGTAGCGATGAAAAGTTTGCCTCTTGTGTGGTATAATAAAGGGCAAAATGGAGAACGATCTGGGGAAAAACAGAATAGAGGGACTCAAGAAAAATTTATACCGCCGCAATTTTAAAGTGGTGGAGCGAGGGATTGGCGCTGAACTTCCCGCAGAAGACACATCCATGTCGCCCGACTGGACGGAAACCGATAAGAAAGAGGGATTATCTGAGCATAATGAAATACGCATGAGCCCGTCTATTTTTAAAAAGTTATTTATTGTTTCCTTTACCTTTTTTGTTATTGCGGCCGTTGTCGCCTCGTTTTTATTTTTTGGAGGAGGGAATGTAGTATCATCGGACAACATTGATATTGAGATATTGGGACCAGTCTCCATAGGAGGAGGGGAGGAGCTCTCTTTGCAGGTGGTTATTACAAACAACAATTCCATACCGCTGCAATTTTCCGATCTGGTCATTCTCTATCCTCCCGGCACGCGCTCTCCGGAAGATCAGAGCAAGGAAATGCCGAGGTCAAGAACATCTCTCGGCGTGATCGCGCCCGGCGAGACAGTCAACGAAATCGTACGGAGCGTTTTGTTTGGCGAAGAGGGGAGCGAAGAGGAAATGAAAATTTCTTTTGAATATCGCGTTGAAGGGTCTAATGCTATTTTTGTGAAAGAGAAGACGCGCGCGGTCACCATAAGCTCTTCCCCCCTCAATCTTGCCGTAGATATGTTGAATGAAGTGAATTCCAACCAGGAGATTGAAATTAAGGTGAACGTTTCTTCCAATTCCGCCGCTACCATTGAGGATGTGCTCTTGCGCGTTGAATATCCTTCCGGATTTGAGCCGCTTCTAGCGAGTCCGCGCACCACATACAGCAATAATATATGGAACCTTGGGGACATAGCTCCGGAGGGCGAAACCACGGTGATCATCAAGGGTATCATGCGAGGGCAGGATAATGAGGAAAAGATTTTCAGCGCGTATGTTGGCAAACAAAATACAGACAACGAACGGGAGATCGCCACGGTATACAGTTCTTCATTTGACCAACTGACCATACAGCGACCCTTCATTGGCGTCTCTCTTGAATTAAATGGCGAAATGTCGGACGAGTACGTGGTGGGGAGCACGCAGAACATCAAAGCCGTGCTGACATGGACCAACAACCTCACTACTAGAATCACGGATGCCGTGATTGAAGTGAAGATAGCAGGCGAGGCGCTCAATAAACTTTCTGTCATTGCCAACAACGGAAATTATAATTCTTCGGTGGATACCATCGTCTGGGACAAGACCACACTGCAGGAACTTGCCTCTCTTGAGCCGGGTGCTACCGGCAGGATGATATTTAATTTTTCTCCGAAGTCACTGCTCTCAACAGACATGGCTTCCGTACGCAATCCAAAGATAAGTTTGAGTGTCAGCGCAAGGGGGCGGCGCGCTTCAGAGAGCGAAACCACGGAGAGAGTAGATGGATTTGTGACGCGCATCATCAAGATAAATTCCGACTTCCAGCTTACTCCTAAAACGGTGTATTACGCGGGACCGTTCGCCAATAGCGGCCCTATTCCTCCCAAGGCGGAAGTGGGAACGACCTATACGATCATATGGACGGTGGTCAATTCTTCCAACAGCATCTCCGGCGCAGAGGTACGCGCTCGTATTCCCGCGTACGTAGAATGGGTCGGCGCGGTTTCGCCGAAAAACGAGCCGGTATCATATAATTCAAACACGAGAGAAATAACATGGAAGCTCGGAGATGTGGACGCCGGTAGGGGCGTCTCGGGCGTAGCGGAGGAGGTGGCGTTTCAATTGCTTGTCAGGCCGAGCGTTTCTCATATAGGAAGGGCGCCGGAAATCCTCACCGACATCGTCCTTTCCGGCAAAGATGATTTTACCGGCAAGCGCCTGGAGAACACGCGGTTGCCCCTGACGACTCATTTGGGTAGTGATCCGGCGGCTAATGCCGCCGCCAGCCAGGTTG